>CAIRSO010000125.1 GCA_903881215.1 uncultured Bacteroidia bacterium | reverse complement strand
TCACCTTCCTTGCCTTTGATACTTCGGCCATTCTCCATACAAAGCACATCATCATACCCCTTGCTTTGGATGTATTTGAAAATATTTACAAAATTGATCTCACCGGTACCGGGCTCTTTTCTTCCTGGATTATCCCCCAGGTGAAAGGCGGCAATCTCGCTCCAGCATGCTTCGATGTTGGGAATTAGATTTCCTTCGGTAATCTGCTGGTGGTAAACATCATCGACAATTTTACATGCCGGACTGTTAACCCCCCGGCATATGGCATACGTCTGGGGCATGTCTGTCAGGAACAATCCCGGATGATCACGTTTATTGAGGGGTTCGAGTACGATGGTCATACCTCCCTGAAATGCGATATCACTCAATTCCCGCATGATGTCAATCACATTGGCAGTCTGCAACCCCATATCCATACGCTCGCTGTAGCGCCCGGGAACCATCAGAGCCCATTTAAGTCCGTTTCGCTTGCAAACTTCCACTCCGGCCTTAACCTTATCGACCAACATCTGACGAATATCATTGTCTTTCAGCACCATAGACTCCTTGCTAAAATCGGCATACAAAACAAAGGGACCCAATTTCATGTTCAACCGGTTGATTTCGGCAACAATTTTCGCCTGATCTTCAATCGATTTACTCATGAAACCATTGTCAAACATGGCCCTAAATCCCTGATCGTTGCAAAATTTTATCTGGTCGATGAGATCCTTGCCTGCCAATTCATTGAATGTTCCAAAACCTGGAGCATACCTCAGTTTAAAGAATGCACTGTTGGATGGTTTTGTATCCTCCAATCCGGGCATTCCGAAAAGCGATGTTCCAAGCCCGGTAAAGGCGATGGCTGCGGTTGATTTTTGTATAAAATTTCTTCGTTGCATAGTTGAGTGATTGGTATAAAAAATAATCCTTCACGGTTCGAATAAACCTGAGGAAAATTGAACTGATTTTACAAAATAACTAGAAACTCTCTTTTGGAACAATGATCCACATAACGAGATACGCTAAAATACCTGCACCACCGAAGATCGCCACCAAAGCAAAAGCCAATCTCACAAGTGTAGGGTCAATATCCAAATAATTAGCAATTCCGCCGCAAACGCCGGCAATCATCTTGTCGTTCGAGCGTTTCAATCTTTTTGGGCCTTCAGGTTGCATGATTTCCATAATTTAAGTATTTGTCAATTTCGTAAAATTTTCTCTTATATATTTAATTTTCAGAATCTTCATCCAGCTTATCAAGCTCCTCTTCATAGTCCAGTTCAAGCTCCATAAACTCTTCCGCTTGTTCAAGCAGCTCAGCTTTTAACTGCACACTCTCAGGCTCGTCGTCGATCCAATGGATCTCCTGGTCAACATTGAATCCTTCCAGATCACAACCAACAATAAACCGGGGTTGTTCTGTATGAATAATAAAAATGGTGTCGGGTAGAACCTGGGAATTGTCTGCAAGTAAAAATTTAGGAAGCATAAAGTAGATATTATTGAATGGATGACAATGATCGGACAATACTCCAAATATAAAATATTTTTTGGAGAATTTCGATATCACCAATTCTGTTTTTTAAAGAAGAAAAATAAATGATTAGTTACTCACTGAAACTTTAAATACTGACATATTAACATGAATATGAGATATTTATGACTTTTTGTCAGTGATTATTTCAACATAAAATGTCAATTTGTCTTCTCATCAATGCCCCATATTTGGTATTTCGCTGAAAATTAAGCAAGAACATTTTTCCGGATTTGATTTGGCACATAGATTGAAATAAATACATCGTATCACGAAAATGTGGTATCAAAATTAAAATATAAACTAAAAAATAGGAGGAATTTAAAATGACACTTATCAGAACATCAAACAGACTTTATCCATCTGTATTCAACCATTTGTTTAACAGAGAATTGGTCGACTGGAACAATGCAGGGTTTTCATCAGAAGATTCAACTTTACCGGCCGTGAACATCCTGGAGGATGAAAATCGGATCCAGATTGAAGTAGCAGCTCCCGGCATGAAAAAAGAGGATTTCAAGATTGACCTTGAGCACAACCGTTTAACTGTCTCGGCCGAAATTTCATCAGAAGACACTGAGTCAGGAGAAAAGTACTCCCGCAAGGAATTTAGCTACCGCTCGTTCCGCAGGCTTTTCAACATACCTGTTGAAACGATTGACGGAGAGCAAATTCAGGCAGCCTACAAGGATGGCATACTGGTGGTAACACTTCCAAAGCGCGAAGAGTTGAAACCAAAGCCTGCAAGGGCCATAGAAATTCAATAAAATTGAAAGTCAGTTAAAAAGCGGGATCCTTCGGGGTCCCTCTTTTTTTGTTGGAACTGTTATCTTTGCACAAAAATTGTACTGCATGCCCGAGGATTCAACCATATGTGCCATCTCAACTCCTGCCGGAACAGGAGGAATTGCGGTTATCCGGCTTTCCGGGAAAAGTGCAATCGCGATCGTCGATATTATTTTCCGGTCACCGGCACAGGGCAAAAATCTGGCAGATCAGCCGGCCAATACCCTCCATTTTGGAACCATACATCAGGATAAAACTTTGCTGGACGAAGTAGTGATTGGACTTTTTCGGACTCCACACTCGTACACTGGTGAAGATGTCGTGGAAATCTCTTGCCACGGGTCGCAATATATACAGCAACAGATTCTTCAGCTGCTTATCGACTGCGGAGCAATGCTTGCACTGCCGGGCGAGTTTACCCAACGAGCATTTCTTCATGGAAAGATGGACCTGTCACAAGCAGAAGCAGTGGCAGACCTCATCTCATCCGGCAATGCCGCAGCCCACAGAGTCGCCCTGAACCAGATGCGCGGAGGATTCTCTGCCGAAATCAAACTTTTGAGAGACCAGTTGCTTCACTTTATTACGCTTGTGGAGCTCGAACTCGATTTCAGTGAGGAGGATGTTGAATTTGCCGATCGCACTCAACTTATTGCGTTATCCCGAAAAGTAGAATCACTCCTGCAAAAGCTTGCCAACTCTTTCAGCCTTGGAAATGCCATTAAAAATGGCATTCCAGTTGCCATCATCGGTGACACCAATGTTGGGAAATCGACTTTGCTGAATGCCTTGCTGAATGAAGAAAAAGCCATTGTTTCAGAAATACATGGCACCACCCGCGATGTCATTGAAGATGTCGTGAACCTTAATGGCGTCTTGTTCCGCTTCTTTGATACTGCAGGATTGCGGGAAACAACCGATTCCATTGAGCGAATGGGAATTGAGCGTTCCTACCGAAAGCTCGAACAGGCCATGGTAATTTTGCTGGTTTTGGACCTCACCTCGCCCAACGATTCAATTCTTAGTAGGATTCTTGAAATCAGAAACAAGATTGACAGCCAGAAACTTATTTTGGTAGCCAACAAGTCTGACTTGGTTACAGACAAAGTTCGCAATGAATTGGCAGCTCTGCCTTTGAAATCTAACGAATCACTTGTCTTTGTTGCTGCAAAATCCAAAGAAAATCTGACGGGTTTAATCCGCGTGATGCAAGATTCTGTCTCTGTTGACAAAGTGCAGCCCGAGGATGTGATCGTAACCAATATTCGTCATTACGAAGCGCTCACAAAGGCGCTTGAAGCCATCCAACGAACCATCACCGGATTGGAATCCAATCTCTCAGGCGAATTTCTCTCACAAGATATCAGGGAATGCTTGTATTACCTCGGATCAATAACAGGTCATATATCTACAGATGAGGTGCTTGGGAATATTTTCAAGAACTTCTGCATCGGAAAGTAATAGCCATTAGTATCTTTCTAATCAGCATAGTCGTCGGGAAAAACCACAAATAGCCCCTCCACCCGTCTAAGGTGCAGGTAAAAATAAAGGATCATTCGCGCATGGCCTTTGTGCTTGCAGCCGGTTCGTCTTTCTCATTCAACCGTTCCATTCGTTCACCTCACCCGCTTCAGCACCCCTTGTGTATGTGTTTCGTACCTCAACACCCACACCTTTCCCAACCCACAGCAACAGGATTTCGAATTATTTTATCAGATTAAT
>CAIRSO010000124.1 GCA_903881215.1 uncultured Bacteroidia bacterium | reverse complement strand
CTACTTTTCAGTAATTTAACTGCCATGGCAATGGCTGTATAAGTCTTTCCTGTGCCCGCGGGACCAATGGCAAACATCAAATCAACGTCAGAACAACTCTCTACCAACTTTTTCTGATTAAGGGTCCTGGCCCGGACTGGTTTTCCCCCATTTCCAAAGAGGAGAACATCACTGTTGTTAAGTATACTTTGATCAGCCGTATCTGGGTCATTTACCATGATCTGATGAATCGTTTCATCAGAAATAGTATTAAAACGATAGAAATGCTCCAGTAAAAGTTGAAATTTCTGGGAAAACAATGTAACCTGCGACTCGTCACCTTTTACTTTTAATGTATTTCCTCTTGCAACAAGAGATAAATTTGAACAATATTTTTTTACAAGGTCGAGTTTTGAATTTCTGATTCCGTAAAAATCAGCTGGTTCTATGCCATCCAGGATAAATACATTTTCAATCATACGCTACATTGTCCCCTCACAGAATTTTCTGCAAATTAAATATTTTTTTGATACTGTTTCCTTGTAAGGAGGGGGAAAATTAAAACCTGCAAAAATGTATCTTCGCAATTATTAAACTATGAATAATGGACAGGCACGAAAAAATTGAGGCATTTGGAAAGTTATTGGATATCATGGATGAGCTTCGGGAGAAATGTCCATGGGATCGGGAACAGACCAACGAATCGCTGCGCAAATTGACCATCGAAGAGGTCTACGAATTGGGAGATGCGGTTCTGGAAAACGATGTTCAGGAAATTAAAAAGGAGCTAGGAGATATTCTATTACACATTGTTTTTTATGCTAAAATAGGAGAGGAGCAAGGTCAATTCGATATCGGAAGTGTAATTAATCACCTGATTGATAAGTTAATATATAGGCATCCGCATGTGTTCGGCACAACCAGTGTTGCTGATTCCGATCAGGTTATCCGCAACTGGGAAAACCTCAAATTAGCTGAAAAAGGAAGAAATAAACGCGTTTTGGAAGGTGTTCCCATGGCCCTGCCTGCCCTCGTAAAAGCGAACAGGATTCAGGAGAAGGTGAGGGGGGTCGGTTTTGATTGGGAATACAAAGAGCAGGTCTGGGATAAAGTAAAAGAGGAAGTGGGAGAGCTTGAAATAGAAATGAAGGCGGGCAACAAGAAGGAGATAGAACATGAATTTGGTGACCTGATCTTTTCTATAGTCAATGCTGCACGATTGTATCATGTAGATCCTGAAAGTGCGCTCGAAAGAACCAATCAGAAATTTATCAAAAGGTTCAATTATCTGGAAGAACAAACCCTTTTAAAAGGAAAATCTCTTCAAGATATGACTCTTGAAGAGATGGATGTCTATTGGAATGAAGCGAAAAAATTCGACAAAAAGTAAACCTTACTCCTTGGTCTCTGCCTGAGGTAGTTCAGGTAACCCTTGATTTTCAACCGGCAAAACTTCCTCCTTAATAATTTTCGCAACGATTTTATCTTTGGTCTCATTGAGATCAACCGAAATCATATCACCTTCAGCGATATCACTTCCAATGATGACTTCTGCGATTTCATCTTCCAGATATTTTTGGATGGCTCGCTTCAGTGGTCTGGCACCAAATTGAGGATCAAAACCCTTCTCGGAAATGAAATCCTTGGCCTCAGGAGCAATAAACAATTTGTACTTCAAAGTTTCAATCCTTTGATAGAAACCTTTTAGTTCGATATCGATAATCTGATTTATATGACTCTTTTCCAGAGAATTAAACATTACTACATCATCAACCCGATTCAAAAATTCGGGCGCAAAGGCACGTTTTAAGGCTTTTTGAATCACATATTTGTTGTGCTCGTTTTCATCCTCAGGAGATGTTCTTGTATTGAAACCAACACCCTGGCCAAAATCTTTCAATTGCCGCGTGCCAATGTTTGAAGTCATGATCACAATTGTATTTCTAAAATCAATTTTGCGACCCAGACTATCAGTTAAACGGCCTTCGTCCATTACCTGAAGCAGAATATTGAACACATCAGGATGGGCTTTTTCAATCTCATCCAGCAAAATGACTGCGTATGGTTTTCTTCTGACTTTTTCGGTCAATTGCCCGCCTTCTTCATATCCAACATATCCTGGAGGAGCTCCGACGAGTCTTGATACGGAGAACTTCTCCATGTATTCGCTCATGTCAACACGAATCAATGCGTCGGTTGTATCAAAAAGATATTGAGCCAAGACCTTGGCTAATTGCGTTTTACCTACTCCTGTAGGACCGAGGAATATGAATGATCCAATTGGCTTGTTTGGATCCTTTAATCCGGCACGATTCCGTTGAATGGCTTTGGTGATTTTTTCAACTGCTTCGTCCTGACCGATGATATTCTTCTTCATATCATTGTACATCACCTGAAGTCGCTTGCCCTCTGCCTGTGCTATCTTTTGAACAGGAATTCCTGACATCATGGCAACAATGTCAGCAACCTGCGGTTCATCAACAATTTCACGATGACTTTCCAGTTCATGCTCCCAGATTTCTTTCTCCTTTTCTACCAGAGAAAGAAGATTTTTTTCATTGTCGCGATAGCTGGCGGCCAACTCAAAATTCTGACCTTTTACTGCCAGTATTTTGGAAGCCCGAACCTCTTCAATTTTCTCCTCCAGTTTAATGATCCGTTCAGGTACAGTAATATTGGAAATGTGTACCCTTGATCCGGATTCATCCAACGCATCGATTGCCTTGTCAGGCAAATGCCTGTCTGAAATATACCTGGCTGTCAGCCTAACACAAGCCTCAATAGCTTCTTTGGTATATGTGACGTTGTGGTGGTCTTCGTAACGTTCTTTTATATT
Organism: uncultured Bacteroidia bacterium; assembly: GCA_903881215.1. Classification (GTDB taxonomy): domain Bacteria; phylum Bacteroidota; class Bacteroidia; order Bacteroidales; family Prolixibacteraceae; genus CAINVV01. Next base: position 897 of record CAIRSO010000124.1, on the reverse strand, counting down.
GTGCAATATTTCGATGGTCTCTTCAACTGAGGTAGGTTCAACCAGCACTTTCTGAAACCTGCGCTCCAAGGCACCATCCTTTTCAATATGCTGCCTGTATTCATCAAGCGTGGTTGCTCCGATACATTGGATATCACCTCTTGCCAAAGCTGGTTTGAGCATATTGGCAGCATCCAGAGAGCCTGTAGCTCCTCCGGCTCCAACGATGGTATGAATCTCATCGATGAAAAGAATAATATTATCAACCTTAGCCAATTCATTGAGGATGGCTTTCATACGCTCCTCAAATTGACCACGGTATTTTGTGCCGGCAACAATAGAAGCCAAATCAAGGCTGATCACCCTTTTATCAAACAAAATGCGGGAAACTTTTCTCTGAGAAATACGCAAAGCAAGTCCTTCAACAATGGCAGACTTTCCAACTCCCGGTTCACCAATCAAAACCGGATTATTCTTCTTTCTCCTGCTGAGAATTTGAGCGATCCGCTGAATCTCATTTTCGCGCCCAACTATGGGATCAAGACTTCCTTCAACAGCAGCCTTTGTAATGTCAACGCCAAAATTATCCAAAACCGGAGTATCAGTTTTCGGATTCGCATTTCCTTTTTGAGTTTGGGATGATCCTGAAGCAGAGCCACTTCCGCGACCAAACATATCGTCTTGATCATCACCTTCTTCAGGGAAATCAGATTTGTTCTCTACCCTTGAGAGTTCTATTATTTTGGATTTTACTTCGTCGTAATTCACATCATTTTTTTTAAAAAGTTCAAACACCAGACCATCTTTTTCCTTTAAGATTGCTAAAAGTAAATGTCCGGTGTTAACTGTGTCTTCATTGAGGGATCTTGCTTCCAGAAATACAATTTTTAAGGAACGTTCCGTATTTTTAAGTAGTGG
>CAIRSO010000123.1 GCA_903881215.1 uncultured Bacteroidia bacterium | reverse complement strand
GTGGCTACAAATATGCAGGAGAGAAGCTATTATGAGATGGTTAGAAGTTATGGCCGTGAACGTGTAAATACTGATAAACGCTCTTTTGGCGATATCATTTACAGACCTGTTGATAAAAGAGAAAATTATATCAAAAGGTGCATTGCTATTGCTGGTGACTCGTTAAATATCGTAAAAGGTCAGGTATTTGTCAACGGGAAACCGCAGAAAGAAATTCCGGGGATCCAGTACAAATATCTGGTTACTATTCAGGGAAATTCGATTAATTCAAGTGCAATGGAAAAGCTGGATATTACCCAGGAAGACATTGAAGGGTCAGGATCCAGAATGATTATTGCGCTTTCATCAGATAAATTGAAAAAAATGGATGGGATGAAATTCATCACCAGTAAGGAGAGACTTTTGTATCCCAAAGACGAACGTGATTCTAATATTTTCCCTAGTGATGATCAATATTCCTGGAACCTTGACAACTTTGGACCGCTCTGGGTTCCAAAGAAAGGAGCCACAATTCAACTGACAACCAAGAATCTTCCTCTGTACAAAAGGATCATTGACGTTTATGAGGAGAATGACCTGGCCGTGAAAAACGGCGAAATATACATCAATGGTGCAGTTGCGAAAGCCTATACTTTCAAGATGGATTATTTCTGGATGATGGGTGATAACCGAAACAACTCGGCCGACTCGAGGTATTGGGGCTTTGTACCTGAAGACCATGTGGTTGGAAAAGCATCTTTTGTCTGGCTATCACTCGACAAGAACAAGTCATTCTTATCAAAAATACGCTGGAACCGCTTCTTTATGGGGGTAAAATAGGTTGTCGATATTTCTGAATGGAACAAAGCAAACAAAGTGTTCTGCTAAGTAGTGCTTATTTGGCACCTGTCCAGTATTACACAAAATTCATAAAATACGAAGAGGTTTGGATAGAATTGAGCGAACATTTTCTCAAACAGTCCTACCGCAACCGTTGCGCTATATTATCTGCCAACGGAACACAAAACCTTACAGTGCCTGTAACGGAAGGATCAAATTCAAAACGTATCATTCGCGATGTCGTCATCTCCTGGGACCATCCCTGGCAAAAATTGCATTGGAAAGCAATTTTATCGGCATACAACAATGCTCCCTTCTTCGAATATTATGCAGATAGCCTGGCTCCGTTCTACCATGAGAAAAAATGGAAATTTCTGACTGATTTTAACCTCGGAATTCAGTCGGTCGTATTGGCAGAAATTAATCTGAAAGTTCAGATTAATTTCATGACAGCGTATTGTCCTACTGAAAAACTATCTGCCGGCATGGATGATTTCCGATACATCATTGATCCAAAACCAGGAAGGAAGGGCATTGATGAAAATTTCATCCCAACTGCATACATGCAAGTTTTTCAGGAAAAATTTGGGTTTACGGCCAATCTGAGTATTGTCGATTTATTGTTCAATGAAGGACCAATGGCGATGGATATCCTCAGAAAATCCATCATCCATCATCAATAATCCATCATCCATCATCAATAATCCATCATCAATAATCCATCATCCATAATTCATCATCCATAATTCATCATCCATAATCATCATTCTTCATTTATCATCCATAATCCTTTAACTATTCATTGGTCTGAATAATCCTCCGCATTAGCCTCATTTGGTGCGAATATCGATTGGTGTCGATGTTGAATATCCCAAAATGGTCGATGTTGTCAATTCTGACCTTGCCTGATGAGTGAATAATTTTGTTCTTCTCCCAGATAATTCCCACGTGTACAATTTTCCCTTCTTCGTTGTCAAAAAAGGCAAGATCGCCTGGATGGGCTTCTTCCACGAATGTAATATTTTCTCCGATCAGGGCTTGCTGAGCAGCATCGCGCGGTATTTGCAATCCGATCATTTTGTATAGAATTTGCGAAAATCCTGAACAATCGACCCCAAACGGGGAACGCCCTCCCCACAGATAAGGTGAATTAAAATATTTCAAGGCATTTTCAATCAGGATATTCCTGATGTTCTTTTTAACCGCAAGGATCTTGTCGCCCTGGATGATATAATTGTCAGTTCCAATGGTGAAAGTATTGCTCGAAGCCTTATAAAATGGCAATGAACTTCCGGCAACAATCAAAAAATTGCCATATCCTTTTTCCGGTTGGACAATGTTAAAAGGATTAGTTGTAACGATTAGCTGTTGCTGGGCAAGCTGTAGAAAGGTTTTTTCGGATATCTCCTTGACCATTTTCTGATCAATCCAGCCTTCATATCCGTCAAAATATAGTTTGATTTTGCACCATTTCTTATTTTCATCCAGAATACTATAATGCTCACCAAAAAGGATTTGTGTGCACATTTCGCTTGTTTCGCTGGGGTCGGTCCGGACCGGAACGATGCTTAGATTCGAGATTCCGTATCTCATTAAAAATTTACTATTTTTGATTATTCCCAAAGATAGAAATTTATTGTCTCTACCCAGCAATCACTCAGGATAATGATGCATATGTTTGTCAAGAAAAGATGGTTAAGCCCGAAACAATCACACAGGATTTTTCTTGCTTTGCTATTCCTGGTTACAACTATTGCCCTGTATTTTTCACTTCCTCAGGAGGCTAGATTTAAGTACGAATACCAAAAAGGCAGACCCTGGATGCATGCCACTCTTTTTGCCCCTTACAATTTTGCCATTATTAAATCGGAGCAGGAATTGGAGCATGAAAAAGATTCTTTGCTCAAAGTACAAACTCCTTATTTTGTTTATGCCGACTCTGTCAGCCGAATGGAATTGGCTCTGCTTTCCAAAGAAATAGATCGTATCAAACCAGTAAAGGCAAATGGCACCATGCAGGTTATTGCCATAAAATTTAAGCTAACGGAAATGTATACCCAATTGTATAAGGTGGGTATATTGGATCAAAACTTCGTCAACAATTCGGCTTTATCAAAGAAACCCAGTCTGAAAATACTACAAAATAACGTTGGCAGAGAAACACAAATTGCTTCCTTGTACACCCTAAAAAGTGCTTACAACGAAATTCATGACAAACTGGACGAGTTGAAGGTTGTACACCCCGATTGGAAAATATATCTGGATAATTTTCAACCGGAAGCCTTTCTTGCCAGCAACCTCATGTATGATCAGGAACGAAACAGACAAGTAGAGGAAAAGGTACTTGAGAATCTGTCAACAAATCATGGCATTGTACAGGAAGGAGAACGAATTATTTCGCAGGGTGACATTGTTTCTGCCAGAACCTATACCATTCTTGAGTCTTTCCGGATCACATTTGAAAAGAACAGAGGAGAAGATTCGAAGTACATTCTGATCGTACTTGGCAGAGCACTATTGGTGGTCATGCTTCTTCTGACACTTTATCTTTTTTTACTCAATATCCGTAGAAAGCTGATGCGGTCAAAAAGAGATATAACCTTTATCATGATCACCTTAAGCGCTATGGTGGCTTGCTGTTCGATGGTAATCAGATATGGAACTTTCGATATTTATGTAGTACCGTTTACTGCCTTGGCATTGATTCTGAGAACATTTTTGGATACGAGGATCGCTATATTCGTCAACATGATTGCAGCCCTTCTGGTAGGATTCATGGTTGCAAACGGGTATGAATTTGTTCTGCTTCAAATTACAGTTGGGAGTATTGCTGTAATAAGCCTGAATAAAATGCAAAGGCGTGAACAGCTAATATTTACGGCACTGATCATATTTCTCTCCTATTCAGTGATTTATGTGGGAATTTCACTTGTGCAGGAAGCCAATCTTAGTAGTATTGAATGGTTGAAAATAAAATGGTTTGCCTTAAATGCGGTTTTGACTCTTATTACTTACTTGCTTATCTACATACTTGAAAAATCATTTGGTTTTGTGTCGGACGTTACATTGATTGAACTTACCTTCTCGAACCAAAAATTACTCAAGAGACTTGCCATGGAGGCTCCGGGAACCATGCATCACTCTTTACAAGTCGCCAATCTGTCTGAAATGGCCATCACCAAAATTGGGGGAAATCCATTACTTGTTCGGGCAGGTTCTCTTTACCATGATATCGGTAAAATAGAGAATGCTGGTTATTTTATTGAAAATCAAATTATTGGTATCAATCCACATGACAATCTTTCCAGTCAGGAGAGTGCTGAAATTATCATTGACCATGTAGAAAGAGGAGTTGAACTTGCAAAAAAGCACCAAATTCCTGAACAGATCATCGATTTTATTCGGACGCATCACGGAACGACAAAAACCGGCTATTTCTACCATAAATATATCAGCGATAACGTGTTGGATGCTGCTTCCGAATTGAAATTTTCTTACAAAGGGCCTCTTCCTACTACTCGTGAGACGGCAGTTGTCATGCTGGCGGACAGCATAGAAGCGGCCTCCAGAAGCTTGCTTGTTAAAAATTCTGAGAATATCCGAAATCTTGTGGAGAATATCTTTAGGCAGAAAGTAGAACTGGGACAGTTGGAATATGCTCCCCTGACCTTTAAAGATATCAGGGTACTAAAAGACCTTTTCCATGAGAAATTGATAAACATATACCATATCCGGGTCAACTATCCGGAGATAAAAAATTGACAAAATGCAGAACTTAAGAAAAGTCCTTTCCCTTGCCCTATTCTTGATTTTGGGTGGCTTGGCTTTGCAGGCACAAGAGAAAAAAGACTCAGGTTATCATTTTACGCTGATCAGGGAATTGGCGCACACTTCTGTTAAAGACCAGTTTCGTACAAGTACCTGCTGGTCATT
>CAIRSO010000122.1 GCA_903881215.1 uncultured Bacteroidia bacterium | reverse complement strand
TTTGATGAGCTTTTTCGGCGTGGAATTGTTCCCTCTGATTTGAGAATTAAAACAGAACAGGGAATTACCACCAAATTGGTTTTCCCATCGGTTGTGCTCCATTATAAAGACAAATCCGTTGTCTTAAACCTTCTCAAAAATGATCCGGCCCAGCCGGCAGAGGAGAATCTGAACCGATCGATCGAGATGCTCGAATATGAAATGATGAATGCCATTCGAACACTTTTGCGTGAAAATCCTGTTCATATAGCATTTCTGGAAGGTCATCAGGAAGCAGACTCATTGCAGTTGCTTGATTTTTCGACGATTCTATCTTCTGATTTTGTCACTTCCAGAGTCAATTGTGATAAGTTGCTCTTAAATCCGGATAGCGTAAGCGTGCTGATTGTTGCTAATCCCCAATCAAAATTTGATGAACGCGACAAATTTATCATCGATCAGTTTGTCATGAAAGGGGGGAAACTCATCTGGCTGATTGATCCTGTTAAAGTTAGTCTGGACAGTCTTTCAGAAGGCATGACAACTCTGGCTTTGCCAGTTGAAAACAATCTTGGGGATCAGTTGTATCATTATGGTGTACGTCTGAATAACGACTTGATTCAAGATGCCGAATGTGTGCAAATCAAGGTAAACACTGCTCCTTCCGGAGCTTCACCCAATTATTCCTCTGCACCCTGGTATTTTTCTCCTTTGTTGCACCCCCTTCAGTCTCATCCGATAGGTAAATATGTAAATCCGTTATCAGCCGAATTTGTCAGCTCCATTGATACTGTAGGTGAGAATCCATCCATTAAAAAGAGTGTACTTCTGAGTTCTTCTCCTTTTTCCCGGAGAAATGAGGCACCACTATTGGTCAATTTAAGGATGATAGATGTGACACCTACCCGCAACTTCTTCAACAAATCAAACCTTATTACCGGACTTTTACTTGAAGGTAAATTCACCTCCGTATTCAAAAACAGAATGATAGAATTTCCGGGTATTCCTGGTGGGTTTAAGCCAATACTCGAAAGCCTGCCAACAAAAATGGCTGTTTTTTCTGATGGCGGACTTCTATCCAACAAGGTAAACCGTGCTTCCAAAGAACTTAAAACAGCCCCGCTGGGATATGATCGCGTTTCAAAAATTACCTGGGGAAACAGGGATTTCTTCTTTAATCTGGTTCAGTACTTCACCGATGATGCTTCCTTGATTGAGCTAAGGGGTAAAAACTGGCAATTAAGAGTTTTAGACAAGGTTAAAGTCAATGCCCAGGGTAATTTGTTCAAATGGTTAAACATACTCCTTCCACTTTTGATTATACTTATTGGTGGCATATTGTTTACATGGAATAGGAAATACCGGAACGAAATTGGAAATCGTAAAACGTGAAGTGATTCAAAAAAAATGTTTCTTTCTGACCAAACAATGAGGGAATGTTTGTATATTCGTGACTTTGTGAGCAACCTCATCAGATCATATCAATTATCTGATATTCAAAAGAAAAATGCTCTTGTTTTTTGATGTATAATCAAATAATTCAACTATAACATGAAATTTGTCGTTTCAAGTACCGAATTGCTGAAGCATCTCAATGCGATCAGCCGAGTGATCAGCAGTAAGAATACACTGCCAATTTTGGATAATTTTCTGTTCAGATTAGAAGGAAAATCTCTTTCGGTGACTGCATCAGATCTCGAAACAACTCTTATTACCACCATGGAACTGGACCATTCGGAAGATGATGGTTTGGTAGCCTTGCCGGCAAAGATACTTTTGGAGACATTGAAAGAGTTCCCGGAACAACCTCTTTCTTTCCAGCTTGATCCTGATACTATGGGGATGAGTATTCTTTCGGCGAATGGAAAATTTGCCATTCCCGGACAAAACGGAGAGGAGTTTCCGAATCAACCTACACTTAATGCTGAGCATTTTACAATTAATGTTCCTCATGATGTATTGCTTAATGGCATAAACAAAACTCTTTTCGCTACCGCTGATGATGAACTTCGTCCGGTAATGAACGGGATCAACATTGAGATTTCACCTGTTGAGATGACATTTGTTGCATCGGATGCACATAAACTGGTACGATACAAACGTACGGACGCAAAATCTGACAACGAGGCATCTTTTATCCTTCCCAAAAAACCTGCTTCTTTGCTGAAAAATCTGCTCCCCAAAGAAGATTTTGATGTAATTCTTGAGTTTGATGAGAAGAATGCCATTTTCCAACTAACAGGTTTCAAAATGGTTTGCAGATTGGTAGAGGGACGTTATCCTGCCTATAATTCAGTGATTCCGGTTAACAATCCCAACAAATTATTGATAGACAGAGTTGAATTTTATAATACACTTCGTCGCGTGTCTGTATTTGCGAATCAGGCAAGTAATCTGGTTAGATTGAAACTAACCGCTTCGGAACTGATCGTTTCTGCGCAGGATATTGATTTCGCCATTTCGGCAGTCGAAAAAATCAAATGTGATTTTGATGGACAAGAGATGGAGATAGGTTTTAAGTCAACCTTCCTGATCGAAATACTTGCGAACCTGGCTTCTACTGAAGTGAAGATGATGCTATCTGATCCGTCGCGGGCCGGCCTATTACTCCCTGCAGAACAGGAGTTTGAACACGAAGATGTTCTGATGCTCCTTATGCCAATGATGATCAACGCTTAATTTTATATTCAAATAATGAATAACCTGGCGGAAATCACCTGCCGGGTTTTTTTTTATCGATAAATACCTCCTATGAAGCTCAATTTAAAAAATCCCTTGGTTTTTCTGGATCTGGAGACCACCGGGATCAATGTTGTCACAGACCGGATTGTTGAAATTGCTTTTTTGAAAATCCATCCTGACGGAAGAGAGGAAGAGAAGTTAATGCTGATTAATCCAGGTATCCCTATCCCTCCACAATCGACCGCCATCCATGGGATTTCGGATGAGGATGTGAAGGATGCACCACTTTTCAGGGAAGAGGCCAAAAATCTGGCAAAATTCATTGAAGGGTGCGATCTGGCAGGCTTCAATTCCAATAGATTTGATATTCCACTTCTGACAGAAGAGTTTCTTCGTGCAGAAGTTGATCTTGACTTGAAGAGACGGAAATTTGTTGATGTTCAAACCATCTTTCACCGGATGGAGAAGAGAACATTGGCAGCAGCCTATAAGTTTTATCTTCAAAAGGAGCTTGAGAATGCGCATAGTGCCATGATAGATACAAAAGCTACTTACGAGGTGTTGAAGTCGCAGCTTGAACGATACGAAGGTGCTACATTCGAAGAAGGAGGCAAGGTCTCTGTCCCGATTGTCAACGATATCAGTCAGCTTGCAGCTTTTTCAACTTTCGACAGAAATGTTGATTATGCCGGAAGAATTGTGTATGATGATTCGGGTGTTGAAGTCATCAATTTTGGAAAGCACAAAGGAAAGCCGGTCGAAAAAGTTTTGGTAGAAGAACCTTCCTATTACAATTGGATAATGAACGGTGAATTTCCTTTGTACACTAAAAAGGTACTAACCGAAATCAAACTTCGATCGCTGAATAGAAAGTTGTAAGAAGAGTGCCTAGAGTATTTAGAGTGCCTAAAGTGCCTAAAGTACCAGGTGCCAACAAAATAGTTTTGCTAATATTCGGAGTCCTTAACTTTAGGCACTTTAGGCACTCTAAATACTCTAGGCACTTGTAATTTATTGATTTACTTAACATTATATCGTAATGAAAATAATTTGTATTGGTCGTAATTATGTAAAGCATGCACAGGAGTTGCAACATGATGTTCCCACTGAGCCTGTTTTTTTTATGAAACCTGATTCTGCTCTCTTGCTGGATAATAAGCCTTTTTTCTTACCCGACTTTTCCAAAGAGATACACCATGAAATTGAGCTTGTAATCAAAATTAGCAGGTTGGGGAAGAACATTGAAGCCAAGTTTGCACATCGATATTACGATGAAATAGGATTAGGCATTGACTTTACCGCTCGAGACATTCAACGCCAGCTTATCGAGAAGGGACTTCCATGGGAGAAGGCAAAAGCCTTTGACGCTTCGGCCGTTCTGGGGAGATTTATTCCAAAGGAGGAACTTGGAGATTTGGGTCAAATATTATTCTCGCTCAAGCGAAATGGAGCCGTGGTTCAGTCGGGCGATTCACAGTTCATGATTTTCTCCTTCGATACAATTATTGAACATGTATCAAAATTTGTGACCTTGAAGATTGGTGATCTCATTTATACAGGTACTCCTGCGGGTGTTGGTCCTGTGGCAATAGACGACCGGCTGGAAGGTTACATTGGAGAAAAGAAGATGTTTGATATACAGGTCAAATAGGTATAAATCAGATTTTCAGATGGCCCCAAACCATTAAAATCTCACCGATTAACCTGTATTGTAAGGTAATATTGTAACTCTTTATTTCTGAGCAGAAGGTAGCCTTCAGGTTACCTTCATCGCAAATAAATGGCGATGCGATGCAAATAATCTGGCTTGCAAAGTCAACGTTGGAGCAAGGCACCATTTTAAATACAGCTTCTTTGGCGCACCATCTCAGCATCATTTCCTTGTTTGAAGGTTGATCATTGATCGTACAATCTGACCACTCTTTTTCAGACAGAAATCTCTTGGCGGCTTTGGTCACATTTCTTGTAACTAGTTCAATGTCTATACCAGGATGCTCTTTAGGATGGAAATAGATAACCGCACAATTAGAGGAATGGGAGATAGAGATATAACCGGGTAAATTGACAAGAATAGGTTTTCCCTCAGAGTCATAACTTATTCTTGAATCTGCTCCTGTCATTTGCTTCAAAAGCAGTCGGACTGCGAGCCACTCCTTTTTTCGTAATTCATTTTTTAGCAATAAAAAATGCTCAAAATCCTCATGTTTTGGGGATAAGAGTTCGATCAAATATTCTGTCGACTCACTGATCTCCCAGAAACCGATAACGCCTTCTTCCAGATGTTCTATAAATTTAACGGCCATTAATTGTTTTCCATTCAGTCGTTTCAATCATTTTAATAACATCTTGAGATAGAAAATTGATGACAGGTCTTAGACTGTCATAATTTGGGACCTCTTTGATGTACAAGGCACCCCTCAGGAAATTCCGGACGCTGTCTGTAAGATAAAACTGCATCGGGGAGGCTGCATTGCCCTTTAGTGTATATATCGTTCCAAACATTTTCTTAGCTGGATTCACAAAGACTTGTTCATCAATGGAACTGGCCTTTTGAATATGCTTCAACACCAGACTTCTTGATTCTTCAATGAGTAGTGAGAGATTATGGTCAATTTTTTTGTAGCTGATATGAATCTGTGCATGATTGCCGGGAATTTCTATGGTAATCCAATCTGTTTGGGCCGGATTCAACTGATCAGGCGTTGCAATTGCATAAACAGGGATACTGAAGTCATAGGGTAAACGTTCAGTCAGTTGCTTGTACCCTTTTGCCGGGAATTCTATTCGATAATACCCTCTTGGTTTTGGTGTTTGATCCTTTTTGCAGGAAGAAAAAACACATGCAACCAGAACAAAAGCTAGACTATGAAAGTAATATCGTGCAGGCATCTGATTGAGTTATTTCTTATCTGCCACCCTATTAATTAGTACCCTGATCTCCTTGATTCTTCTTCGGTCAACGGCTTCGATTTCGAAAGTGAAATTTTTGCACAAAACTGTTTCATTTAGAACAGGGAACTCACCTGTTAGCTCCAGTATCAAGCCTGCTAAGGTATCGGCATCTCCTTTTACATCTTCAAATATATCATCTTCCAGATCAACTATTTTGTAAAAATCATTTAGCAGTGTTTTCCCGTCAAACAGAAACTCATTTGGTCCAATCTTGGTGAACGATTTTTCCTCTACATCAAATTCATCTGCAATGTCGCCAACAATCTCTTCCAGAATATCTTCAAGGGTTACCAGACCAGAAGTACCCCCAAATTCATCCACAACAATAGCAAGATGTACTTTTGATTTTTGAAATTCTTCCAGCAGGTCATCAATTTTTTTTGTTTCAGGCACGAAAAAGGGAAGTCTGATCAAGGTTTGCCATTTAAAAGACTCCCCTTTTGTAATATGAGCCAACAGGTCCTTGATATAAAGAATTCCCTTTATCTGGTCGAGTGTTTCAGAATAAACTGGCATGCGGGAAAAACCAGAGGTGCGTATAATTTCAAGCACTTCATTGAAATTTGAATCGAAGTCCACCACGACCATATCAAGTCGTGAATGCATGATTTCACTAACGCTTTTGGAACCAAATTTCACGATGCCTTCAAGGATCTCATTGTCATCAGACAAATCTTCGTGATTGGCAAGTTTTAATGCTTTTGAAATTTCATCTATTGAGAGCACACGCCTGTGCTTGTTCATCCTCTTGTTGACGAAAGCAGTAGAACGGATCAAAATATAGTTTATTGGTTTGGTGACCTTTCCCAGAATGTCAATAAAGGGCGATAATTTAAGCGCAAAAGATTTTGGATAATGTGCCGCATAAATTTTTGGAATAATATCACCAAAAAGAAGCAATAGAAAAGTGATTAGGACAGTCTGGAATATAAACTGAAAAGTCTTGGCGTCGCCAAAACTAATCAGCGAATCAGAAATATTTGCTGTAAGTAATACAATAGCAATGTTAATAAAATTGTTGCCAACAAGAATGGATGCAAGAAGTTGTTCAGGGTCGGAGAGTAGCTTCAGGATCAGCTGGGCAGAACGTCTCTTGTTTGATTTAAGTAATTCTATTTCTTTTGGTTCAAGTGAAAAAAGTGCCACCTCTGAGCCTGATATCACAGCAGAGAGACCCAGCAGAACCACTAACACCAGAAGCCCTGAAAGGGCACTGATTGTAAATGGTAAAAAATCAATGTTCCCAAACAAGGCTCCAACAGATGTAATGAAGTTTGTTTCCAAATTAATCAGTTTGGTGATCAGAATGGAAGATCATCAGGTGTATTTTCTTGTTCTGAATAGCCTGATGCAGCTTGAGGTTCATGAACAACGGCCTTCTTTGATTCAGAAGCAGGAATTTCGGAATTGCTGTTGTTTCCGGCTTTCCTATCCAAAAGTCTTACTTCGTCTGCATAGATTTCGTAAGCAGTTTTTTTCACTCCATCTGCCGTGTCGTAGGTACGCGAGCGAATACGACCTTCAATGTAAACCTGACTACCTTTGCGGATGAATTTTTCAGCAAGATTCGCCAAATTTCGCCAACAAACGATGTTGTGCCACTCTGTTTGTGTGACTTTTTCACCGGCTTTGTTGTTGTACACCTCGGATGTAGCCAAGGAGAAAGAAGCAACTGAAACGTTGCTGTCTAAATGCCGGATTTCTGGATCCTTCCCGACATTCCCAATTAAGATGACTTTGTTGACTGACATAGTTCTAAATATTATATGGTATGCTGTAAGTTATCGTAAAAAAAGAAGAAATCAAAATCGATCAAAGATAAAAATTATTTGGGCTTGAATGAATTCAAAGTATCAATGTCCGTTCTCCAACAAAAACAACTCTATAGGCTTTGGGACTGGATATTTTGAAATTTCATCCATTTCAATTCTGATCAAGTGTTCGGGAGATCCATTCTCCTCAAGTTTGACGGAATAGAATCTGATATACAATCGTTGATGAGTTAACAAATGGACCCTTTCCGGAAATATTGATTCTATGGTGATAGAGTGGTTTTTAAATAAGTCTTTCCAGTCCGAACTTTCAAAGAACTCTTCAGGTGTGGTTCTTGAAGTCGTTTCGATCAATGGAAACTGAAACATATTTCTCCATATATCCTTCTCTTCTCTTTTTTTCAAAAAAAGATTTTTGCCGTTATGCAGATACAGGTAGTTTAAAAAACGTTCCTTTTGTTTTTTTAATTTAGATTTAACCGGAAAATCAGAAATGTTCTGATGTGTAAAGGCATGACATTTTAATGATAAAGGACAGCTATCGCAAAGAGGTTGGGTTGGAAGACATTGTATTGCCCCAAATTCCATCAGTGCCTGGTTAAATTCTCCGGGTTGAGTGACATCAAGCAACATTTGAGCGAGTTCATAAAACTCTTTTTTGCCTGCAGAAGAGTCAATGGGGGTATAGATTCCAAACAACCTGGAAAGTACTCTGTAGACATTTCCATCTACAACTGCATAGGGTAAACCAAAGGCTATGGAAGATATAGCAGCGGCAGTGTAGTCTCCTATGCCTTTCAGCTTTCTGATAGATAAATAATCTTTTGGAAACGTGCCTTTATGGTCAGACAGAACCGTTTTTGCAGCATGATGCATATTTCTGGCCCGCGAATAGTATCCCAATCCTTGCCAGACCTTTAATACATCCTCTTCAGGTGCCATTGCCAGACTTTTAATGTCAGGAAATGATTTCAGAAAATTATGGTAATATTCTGTTCCCTGCGAGATACGGGTTTGTTGTAAGATGACTTCGGAAACCCAGATTTGATATGGATCCTCACTTCCCCGCCAGGGTAGTTCACGTTTTGAATGATTATACCAATTTGTTAATACTTTACGATATTCCTCCAACTCGAAACAATTTTATAATAAAAATAAATACGGGCACAAAAAATATTGGCTAAAATGATATTAGTTAATTCAAAAGCTATATATTTGTGCACCAAAGTTAAAGATAAAGAACAACGGAAATAGGAGTTAAATAAAATATATAGTTAAATCATTAAATTTTACAAAATGACTAAAGCAGATATCGTAA
>CAIRSO010000121.1 GCA_903881215.1 uncultured Bacteroidia bacterium | reverse complement strand
TAGCTTCTGTATTGAAAAACGCGTAAAATTAACTGGAAGGTTGTTTCAGCGAAATATTTTAATCAAAATTCAGATCAGGAAATTTCTAAAAAATTCGTCAGTGGATCTCGTCGCGGAATAACTTTTCCGAAATAAACCTTACAGGATACCAGGCGGCCAGAAACCCGATCAGGGAGACTGAGATCAAAATCAGAATCACATCGGTTGCGACAATTTTCATGGGATAGGCATCAATGATAAAAGAGGAGGCTGTGTCTGAAAGCTTAACCAAACCATAAGAGATCTGTGCCTGGCAAATCGCCAATCCGGCCAAAGTGCCGATAATCGCTCCAAGTATTGAAATCAGCCACCCTTCGAAGAGAAAAATGTTTCGGATAGTTCTTTTATCTGCCCCCATACTTTGCAAAATGGCAATGTCCTCTTTCTTGTCAAGAATCAACATCGTGAGTGAACCCACAATATTAAAAGAGGCAATAACAAGAATCAAAACCAGAATCAGATAGGTGGCATATTTTTCGCCCAACATGGTTTTATAAAGGTAATCGTGCTGCTGGTAACGATTTTTGATCTCAAAATCCTTTCCAATCAAAGCGGTAATAGCAGCAACCGTTTTTTTCTCAGAAATCCCCTCATTTAACTTCAATTCAATGGCATTCACCTTAACAGGCTGTTCAAAGATTTCCCTTGCAAAAGCGATGGGTACGATGATGTATTTGGAGTCGAGTTCCTGCTGGATCGAGAATATTCCCGATGCGTAGATCATTTTCTGATTGAAATTCCCGGAAGGCAAAAAGGAATTTTCCCTGCCTTTTTTAGGTACAAAAACGCTGATGGGCTCCATCTGCTGCATCCCGACCGATAAATTACCGGCGATGATCTCGCCAAGAACAGCATAATTGTTGGAGGCATCTTTTAACTTGAATTCACCCTGAACAATCATCGAATCAATACCCGAAAACTGCAGATAATCTTCGCTTACTCCTTTGACAGTGGCAAAAGCCTGACGGTCATTGTATCGCAAGAGGGCATTGTCCTCCACTATTTCGGAGTAATAAGCCACTCCGGGCAATCGTTTAAGTTCTTCGAATCTCGAATCCGTTGCCGCAAAACTCTTTCCTTCCTTTATTGTGATCCTTAGTTCGGGATCGAATGATGAGAAGAGCGATTTGACAAGCGCATCAAACCCGTTGAAACCGGACAATCCGATCACAAGCCCCATGGTCCCAACCACCAGGCCGGTCACCGAAATGGCCGAAATCAGGTTAATCAGGTTGGTCTTCTTTCTGGAGAAGAGGTACCGTCGGGCAATGTAGAAGGAGAAGTTCAATGAATTAAAAATTACAGATAATGAATTAAATACCGGCTTATTTCTTTCCGCCTTTTCTTTGTCTTAAAATGAAAAGACCCGTTAAAAAGCCGGCAATAAAAGTGGTAATTCCTGTATGCTCCGAAAATCCAGTAGGAGATATCAGAGCCCAAAGTCCTAAGAATAAACACCCTGCAATGAAAATATGGATTGAATATTTATGCAGAAAGAAGGAAAAGCGCATTAAAATTTCAGCAAGTTTAAACACAGCTATAATTTCTATTAGTTTGGCATTAAATACATTAACAAATATTTCATTCCGTATTAATCAACAATAAGCGCCTATTTTACAGCTATTACGAGCAACCCGGTACCGCTTTGATTGATTAGGTTCACATCAACCCAATTCAATAGCACACAGAGCGGAAACAGTACAAGGTAGTAAAACGGAAGCAGCAGATAAAATATCTTCGAAACACCAAGCAGCTGGATGGGATATTTCATCGACAACTTCCAGGCTACCGACCCATAAGAGCCATAAGTATAGGAGACCTCAACTTTCGAAAAACCTGCTTTAATAAGTTTGGCAGTGAGCTCCTCTTTGTTGTAACCATCCCTGACGTGCTCTTCGATAAAACCATGAACCCCCTCCTCATCGTGGTGATCGGTGTCAGAGCCTCCCTGATCGGAGGGAGTAGAAATTAGCAGTACACCTCCAGGTTGCAGAGAGGCACTGAAATTTTCGAATACCTGCTCGTCTTCCAGAATGTGTTCCATCACATCGACAGAAAGTATAAGATGATAGTGGTTGGTTACCTTGTATGTGGTAAGATCGGCTACCTGAAAGGAGACCTGCTCTCCCTTCCCTATTTGCCGGAAGAAATTGTTGCAGTCGTCCATCTGCTCCTGTTTAACATCTACACCCAGTATTTTTGCTTCTGGAAACAGGTTGCTCATCCGATAACAATATTGGCCAAAGCCGGATCCGGCATCAAGGATGTTTATCCTCTTATCCGGACTTCCCATCTTAAATGACCGCAGGGCTTTTTTAACATGCCAGGCCCGCAGCAAAAGCAAGTCAAGCAAATGGTAGAAAAGCTTTCGTAAAAACGGAGAGCGATTGAAAAGGTTTCCCAGCTGGCGTTTGATCGGATCGTAATGCATGGGCAGGCTATAAAATTTAGACTTACTTCAGCAGGGTATCGATTTTTTCGATATAGTCAAGACTGTCATCGATGAAAAAATCCAGCTCAGGAACATGCCGCAGTTGATAACGAACCGCCTGGCCCAATTCCCCACGCAAATGTCCTTTTTTCAATTTGATCTCTGCCAAAATTTCGGCAGAACCTCCGGATGGAAAGATACTGAGGTAGCATCTGGCCAGCGACATATCCTTTGTGATTCTAACGGCTGTTACGGAAACCATTTTTCCTTTGGCCAGCGTGAGGGCCTCGCGCCGAAAGAATTCACTCAGCTCTTTTTGGATGAGCCGGCCGATCTTGTTCTGTCGGGTCGAAAACTGTTCCATGTTGATACACTATTTATTTTGCACAAAAATAGGCAAAATCGTCGGGTTCTTCATTTTTTTCTAATTTGATCCAGTTAAAAAAGATTAACCGGCCATTTTAGAGAAAATAAAATTCTACTTTTGATACAAATCAGAATGATCATGGAAGCTGCCTTAGATCATCCAACGCCGTTTTCCCTGGTCTCTGTTCTGTAAATTCTTACCAAACAATATTTTAAAGATGAAGGAAAATATTTTCAAATTGTCAACAGCTCAGCTGAAAGAGATTGCACTCGATCTTCAGCAAAAAGTAGAGAATGGATTGAACAACGACAGTACTGAGATTCAATGCATTCCAACTTACATCAAACCAAAGACTCTGGGCGTGGAAGGTCAGGCAACCGTTTTGGATTTGGGCGGTACCAATTACAGAGCCTCCGTTGTCAGCTTCAAAGACGGCGAAACAACGATTTATCCATGCGACGGTTGGAGCAAAGACCTTAGCGTTATGAAAACAAAAGGTTTTACAGCGAAAGATCTTTTTGTTGAGCAGGCATCCTTCCTCAAAGATCTTGATATGCCGGAGAAATCCCCCATCGGTTACTGCTTCTCCTATCCTGCAGAGTGTCTTCCGGATGGCGATGCCAAACTTCTTCGCTGGACCAAAGGAGTCGACATTCCGGAGATGATCAATCAGCCGATAGGCAAACCGCTGAAAGAATTTTTAAATACCCAAAGTGCCGCAGAATTTACTGCTGTTAAGGTGATCAATGATACTGTCGCCAGTCTTTTTGCCGGATTGTCAGACAGCTCTTACGATGCATACATCGGTTTGATCGTTGGAACAGGTACCAATATGGCTACCTTCATTCATTCTGACCGAATTGGCAAGCTCGACAAAGAATTAAACTGGACCGGACTGACTCCCATCAATCTCGAGTCGGGTAATTACCGTCCATTGCACCTGACAGATATTGACAATCAGGTTGATGTGGCTTCAGGCACCCAAAATGCCCAGCGTTTTGAGAAAGCCGTATCCGGAATGTACCTTGGCAAGATTTTCACCTCCGTCTTCCCGGAAGATGGCTTTGATGAAAAATTTGATGCCAAATCCATGACCGATATGATCAACAAACCAGACAAGAACAAAAAGAAACATGTACGTGCCGCCCGCCGCATCTACAAGCGTTCTGCCAAACTGGTTGCTGCTTCACTTGCCGGACTGGTTGCTGTTATGGTTTCGCACGATCCTGCCATCAAAAGGGTTTGCCTAACGGCTGAAGGTAGTCTTTTCTGGAGCAAAGTGAAAGGCTGCAGGGCTTACAACAAGGAAGTATCCAAATGTCTGAAAAACATTTTGGAAGAGCTGGGCCACGGCGATGTGAAAGTCAAAGTGAACGAAATCAAGAACGCCAACCTGATCGGATCGGCGGTTGCGGCTTTATCTTAAGAAGAGGTACTTAGAGTACTTAGAATACTTAGAGTACTTAGAATACTTAGAGTACTTAGAGTACTTAGAGTACTTAGAGTTTAGAGCGAAGGCGACATTAGAGTCCCGATGGTAAAAATATCTGATTTTGAAGCTCACTTTTGGGAGTCCCTGTCACTTTAAGTACTTTAAGTACTTGAAGTATTTTAAGTACTTCTTTTTATGGTTGATTTCCTCCAGCATTACGGTCTTTTCGGCCTTTTCCTCTCCGGGTTCTTATCCGGGTCGATTTTGCCTTTTAACTCTGAAGCCGTGATGTCCGTTTTGGTATTGGCCGGAGTCAACATCACTTCATGTATTGTGGTTGCCACAGCAGGTAATACACTGGGAGGAATATCGATCTTTTACCTGGGTTATCTCGGTAAAATCGAATGGATCGAGAAATATGGAAAGGTGAAAATGGAGAAGATCCATGCCATCAATCCTCGGTTACAAAAATATGGTCCGTTGTCGGCGCTGCTTTCTTTTGTGCCAATTATAGGTGATGTGCTGATACTCGGTCTAGGCTTCTTCCGAATCTCTCCCAAACTTACCATGCTTTATATGTTCATTGGCAAGCTGGCACGGTATTGGTTGCTCGCTGAAACGCTTAAAATGATGGTTTGATCGCGCTAAAAAAAGAAGAGAGAAACGGGAAACGGAGAAACAGAGAAACGGAGTGCGCGTAGGGGCGGCCTGCGTCCGCCCTTCAACCCTACCGGTTATGCTGGAAAGAAACGGAGAAACGGAGAATAGAGGGGGCGATGGGGCGAGTGGGTGAGGGGGCGATCCCAAGGGCGACCTGGTGTGGATGTCCGAAAAAAGTAAGAATTTGGATTGAATAAATTATACACCGAAGTTTTTCATCATGCGTGTTGTAGTTCAGCGTGTATCTAAAGCGGCAGTCACAATAAACAATGAACTGTTCTCCTCCATTGGCAACGGATTGTTGGTCCTTGCCGGTTTTGAACATGCCGATACTTCCGAAGATCTTGACTGGATGAGTGCCAAAATTGTCAACCTGAGAATATTTAACGACCAGCAGGGAATTATGAACCTATCGGTGAAAGAGACCGATGGGGAGATTTTGCTGATAAGTCAGTTTACCCTGCATGCTGCTACCAAAAAGGGCAACCGGCCATCCTATATCAGATCAGCTCCACCCGAAATATCTGTTCCGCTGTATAACCAGTTCATCGAAAAGGTGAACGATCAATTGGGGAAAGAAGTAAAAACCGGAATTTTCGGTGCCGACATGAAAGTTGAGCTGCTCAACGACGGACCAGTCACCATTGTCATCGACTCACGGAATCGGGAATTCTGAAAACGGGAAAAGGTGAAGATAGAAACGGGACGAAGGACTGGGCGACTAGGGGACTTGGCGACTGGGAGAGTGGTTGAAGATGAAACGGGAAGAGAGAATCATGCCATACCGCGTAGCGGTTAAAGTGTTGTAGAAACGACAAAGAATATTAAATCAGAGCCGTCCGCGGTAGCATATTGAACAATGAATATCGGATTGTTTCGGACGGAATGCATAAATTTACCACAGAAACCGATAGCCCCCAGCAGGATAGGCCAGAATAATTGACAAAAATAATTATATAACGGATAAAATATGAGCAGTTTACCAGAGAACCTGAACCGAACCTTCCTGACAGACGAAGTCAAAAATGCATTGGATGCCATTCGTGCCAAATTGGGAAAAACTCTGTCGAAAAAGGAGATGAAACTAGCCTTTTCCTGCATAGATTTAACGACTTTGGGTGCTGAAGATACACAGGAAAAGGGACGGGCAATGGCTGAAAAAGTCTCGCTATTTCCAAAGCATTTTATTGAACTACCCAATGTAGCGGCAATCTGTGTCTATCCTACCCTGATAGGTGTTGTCAGGGAGAATCTGAAGGATCCAAAAGTAGGCCTGGCTTCGGTCGCTGCAGGTTTCCCCTCCTCCATGACTTTTGTGGAGGTTAAAGAACTGGAAACTGCCATGGCCGTTGCTGTCGGAGCCACCGAAATTGACATCGTGATCTCCATTGGTACTTTTCTTGAGGGAAACCTGGATCAGGTGGCCCAGGAAATTTCACAACTAAAGAAAAGTTGCGGGAAAGCCCATCTGAAGGTGATCCTCGAAACCGGTGCATTGAAATCAGCCGAAAATATTTGGAAGGCATCGATGTTGGCAATGAACGCTGGTGCCGATTTTATCAAGACTTCCACAGGCAAAATGGAACCGGCTGCTACTCCTGAAGCAGCATGGGTCATGTGTAGTGCCATCAAGGAATTCTACCAGAGAACAGGAAAACAGATCGGATTTAAAGCCGCGGGTGGGATCGTCGAAAGCTCAGATGCCCTTTATTATTTGGCCATCGTAAGGGAGATTTTGGGCGAAGAGTGGCTAACTCCCCATCTTTTCAGAATTGGTGCCAGCCGACTGGCAAACAATTTGTTAACCAGTATAACGGAAGAGAAAATTTCGTATTTTTAGGGAAGGATATTGCCTAGAGTGTCTAAAGGGCCTAGAATGCCTAAAGTTGTGGACTCCGAACAAATATGGCATAAGGCGAAATTACTCTAGACACTCTTAGAACTTTAGCCATTGTAGAAACTCTAAGTACTCTAAGTATTCTAAGTAATTTAAGTACTCTTAATCTTAATAGCCATGGAAACTACTCCCGATCCAATCTGCTGTCCGCAGTTCGATCCCATCCCCTGGGACAATGTGAATTTCGAATGGAACGACAAACTATTTGTCAAAGGTTCCGTTTGTACTTTTTTCTATATGCCACTTAATTTTGGCAGTGTGATGAAGAAGCTGGACAAAGCCATTTCAAATGCCGGCGCCGACTGGTCGCAGGGAATTTGCTTGTCTGACATGACCTCCAAATGGAACATGGATTTGTACGTCCATGTGGACAAGCCTGTCGCCGGACTGGAGAGCAAAATTTTTACCGGAAAATTCTACAGCAAAGTGTATGAAGGTCCTTTCCAGGATACCGGCAAATGGTTCACCGATTTCAACCGGCTATTGCTTGATAAAGGCTACAAAGATGCCAAGATCTATTCCTGGTATACCACCTGCCCCAAATGTGCCAAAAAGTACGGCAAGAATTATGTGGTCATGGTGGCGAAAGTGAGGTGATGAATCTTTTTTTATCTTTGACAGACTCATGGGTTTGTCAAAGCCGAGGTAACTAACATTTCTCTTGAAAAATGTAATCAAAGACAGGGATCACTGGCTGGAGGTAACATCCCGGTTTCGTGCCGGCGATCCGGCTGCCTTTGGTGAAATCTATTCAGAATTCATTGATTCGCTCTACGCTTACGGGATAAAGATTACACGCGACCGGGAGTTGGTGAAAGATTGCATACAGGATATTTTCGTCAGTATTCAAAGGCTTAATCCCCAACTTCACCACCCCGAATACATTGAATTTTACCTCTTCCGGTCCCTGAAAAACGCCATTTTCCATAAGCTGAAGGAGAACAAAATGACCGATTCCCTGCGTGTGGAGGAAATGACCATTTTTGACTTGCGGTTTGGTATCGAACAGGAAACCGCTGAGTTTGAATCGGAGCATCTTCGGGTAGAAAAGCTAAAAAGCATCCTTCAGACCCTTGACCCCCAAAAGCGTGAGCTACTTTTCCTGAAATTCAGTACCGGACTGAACTACATAGAAATTGGGCACTTGCTAAACATGAATCCCGATACAGTTAAGAAACAGGTTTACCGCACCCTTGATCATTTAAGGGGGAAATATGGAAGCCAGTTGATGGAGCTGATGATGATTTGGGTCAGAAGCGAAAGGCGGGTATAGGGTGTGTTATTTTCCTTCGAAAATCTTTATATTTGCATTAAGATATTTGCAACAAAATATTATCTCATGAATATTCAGGCAAGAAAATTAGTTTTAATCGAGGAGTTCCTTCGTATTAGCGATGAAAATTTGATCGCTAAACTTGAAATTTTTATCAAACAAGAGAAGAAGATCTCCTACAAAAGGAACCTACAACCCATGTCGGTAAACGAATTCCATGAAATGATTAACCAGGCGAAAAGAGATAGCGAGGATGGTCGTGTTACCTCTCACCAAGAGCTACAGAATAAGGTTAAAACGTTATCACAATAGCCTCAGTTTTTGATTGCAGACTGAACCCAGAGAAAATCAAGAAAATATAGCCAGACTAGGGTTTCTCGATTTCAAAATAAATTTCCCCAAACCTGTCCCTTTTCCCATTTCTGGTACTCTTAGTAGTATAAACCAGAAAAAATGAACCCCTTCGATCAAAGATTTATAGAGAATCCACTTTTCCTGAACTGGATTTTTAAAACGGGTCCGGCGGTTGAATCCCACTGGGAACAGTACCTGCTCGAACATCCCGAAGAAAAGAAACAGCTTCTTGAACTAAAAGATCGTCTCTCCGAATTAAAGTTCTCCAACGACCAGCTTCAGGTTTCCGAAAAGGATAAGCTGGCACAAAGAATAAGCAGGGTAATTGATCTGGATGCCAAACAAGTCAAGCGCAGGCAACTTGTCACGTCATTCATGAAATATGCAGCGGTTGCCGTTATTTTTGCTGCGATTGGCGGACTCCTGGTCTATCTGAATATGGGGAAAGAGAACCTTTATCAGGAGTTTGCCAGACAAACAATCATGGTGCCTGTCTCTTCTCAGGGACCTCTGCTGATTACTTCCAATGGCAATAATGTTAACCTGAAAAAGTCGAGCTCAACCGTTGACTATTCCAAGGAAGGGAGTGTCGTTCTGAACAGCGATTCAGTGTTGCAAACGCCTGTTGAGGAGTTAAACACCATGAATCAGCTGGTAATTCCTTATGGCAACCAATCCAGGGTTGTGTTATCCGACAATACAGTGGTCTGGCTAAACGCAGGTAGTCGTCTGGTTTATCCGACAAAGTTCAAAGATAAAACCCGTGAAGTGATGCTTTTTGGAGAAGCTTTTTTTGAAGTGGCAAAAAATCCAAAGCAACCATTTGTTGTTAAAACATCCAATCTTGATGTCAGGGTATTGGGAACCAGGTTCAATGTTTCGGCCTATGCCGAGGATCCTGTAATTCAAACGGTTTTAAATGAAGGAAGTGTGGCCATCCGGCGCAACGGAGCCAGTTTTTTTGAAGATGATGTGGTGATTAAACCCAACCAAATGGCCTCCTTCGATAAAGCCAGCAACAATACAAAAATTGTCAATGTATCAGCAGATGCTTATTCATTGTGGACCAAGGGGCTGATCAGTTTTGAAGATGATTATTTCAGCCATGTGGTCAAACAGGTGGAACGGTTTTACAATATTACAGTCACTTTTTCGGATCAACAGGCAAAGGTCATGCGCATCAGTGGCAAACTTGACCTGAAACGCAATAAAAAGGAGGTCATGGAATACCTTGCGAAAGTCTCGCTCACCAGTTTTGAACAAATTAATGAAAATCAATACCTGATAAAATAAAAAAAGCCGGAAGGTGGTGAGACACTTTCCGGCTCGGATAAACACCAGATTACTTTAGTATTTACCAATTAAGCACTTCAAAAGTATGCAAAAAAAATGGCTTGCTGGCTTTCCTGACCGGGAGAGTCAAAAAAAACTAGGGAAAATTATGAAACTATTCATCCTGTTTTTCTTCGGTTTTATGATGACCGTTTCCGCTAACAGCTATTCACAAAAAACCAAACTGGATGTTAACCTGTCCAACACAACCATTCTGGGTCTTTTTAAGTACATTGAGCAGAACAGCGAATTTGTTTTTCTCTACCGGAGCGAAGATTTCAACACTTCCAAAAGGATCGACATTGAGATCAAGGAAGCTACGATTAACCAAATTATGGACCAGGCCCTGAAAGGCGAAAATGTTACTTACGATGTGTACGAAAGGCAGGTAATCATTCGGAAATCCAACTACCCTGCTAACATAGCACAGCAACAAAAGAGAGAGATCTCCGGCACAGTAAAAGATGGCAATGGAGTATCAGTGCCTGGCGCAAGTGTAATAGTAAAAGGAACTACCATTGGAATAATTACGGATACAGACGGGAAATTCACGCTGCAAGTTCCTTTT
>CAIRSO010000120.1 GCA_903881215.1 uncultured Bacteroidia bacterium | reverse complement strand
GATGAAAGCTTTCTCAGGTCATAAGCGCCATATTCTTTGTTGCGCCCGTCAAAAACGATGTCTATCCACTGATCAGAGAAGATATTAACTTTTGCCATAATGCATCCTTTCTTTGTAAAGTGTTAATAATACATTAGTTAACTTTCCCTTTTACGAGCTGACTGTCTAAAGAATCAAGATCGACAATTGCGTAACGACTGATGCTCGAGATATTCATTTCGTCCAATGCGTCAACGAGATTTTTGTAGGAAGCATCATCGGTAGCCATAATACGGACAACCGGTGCGTCTTTTCCTGCTTTAAGCTCGGTGAGTTTTTTACGATACACTTCATCCTCCATTTTTGTTTTTGCTTTTTCTACTTTGAGCTCTTCGACCTGTTTGGCGATCTCGTAGTTTTTTTCAAGTAGAATTTGGCGCAAACCGGTTGCGGAGTAATCAGTCTCGACAACATTTGCAGCGTCTGGCTGACCAAAATAGTAGAACACCCGATCATCCTTTGCCAGGATTAGGGTTACTGCTTGTGAGGCCTTAGCTACTGTCTGGTTTTCTTCCGTAACTTTTTTATCTGAAGGCATGGTGATTTCCATAGTCTGTTGTTTGATAAGACTGGTTGCAAGCATGAAGAAGGTAATCAAAAGAAAACCCAAGTCAACCATCGGCGTAAAGTCGATTCGGGTTGAAGCTTTCTTTGATCTTTTCTTTCCGCCTTTTTTGTGTCCGCCACCAGTACCTTGACTTACTTCTGCCATAATATTCTGTTTTTATTTTTTACGTTCATCGGCTGGGCCTTCGAGCCTTGTAATCAAATTATACCGGTTTTCGTCAATTTGCTGTAGAGTCTTCATTACCTTTTTAATGGTAGGGTAAGGGGTGTCTTCATCAGCTTTTATAGCAATCCTTGCGTCGCGGTTGATTTCGCGGGCAGTTTTAACCCAGGCTCTGAGCTGATTGTCAGTTGAGTCAGCTGGTATTCCCAGATTGTTTTTTGGATTCTCCCTTTGGTCAACAGGTAAACTCAGATAGGCTGGTAAAGACCCCATCGGGTTACCGGTAAGATCAACCAGTGTATATTCTCTGATTTGCTTATCGGTAAAGCTGACGTTGAATTTTTCTCCCATTCTGGTTATAAGCTGCTGACGATTGTCCTGTCCGTCGATTCCGAAAAAGATCTTGCCGTTTTTGTCTAATAGCACCGTGAAAATGTTGGTTTCCGGAATTTTAATTTCGGAAATAGATGCCGGTGTATAGATCTGAACAGGCTCCTTCTTGACGAAATTTGAGGTCAACATGAAGAATGTCAGCAATAGAAATGCCACATCCGTCATGGCCGTCATATCGACCCAGGTGCTTTTTCGCGCTACTTTTACTTTTGGCATAGCTTAGGCTTGTTTGATAAAAGTTTATGCGTGGTTTGATGCATATGAATTAACGATACTGTATCCAGCTTCGTCAATGCTATAAGTCAATTTGTCAATCTTGGTAGTAAAGAAACTGTAGAAAATCATGGCAACTGCAGCTGTACCGATACCAAATGCTGTATTGATAAGCGCTTCAGAGATACCTTCAGCAAGTTTAACTGAGTCAGGTGCACCGGCATTGGCCAGAGCAGCGAAAGCACGGATCATACCAATAACTGTTCCCAAAAGTCCAACCAGTGTTGAAAGTGAGGTAATAGTGGCCAGAATAACAAGATTCTGTTCCAGACCCGGAAGTTCGAGTGAAGTTGCTTCTTCGACTTCTTTCTGAATAGAAACAAGTTTCTGATCTTTTGTCTGTGTTGTGTCTTTTTCAAGAGCTTTGTACTTAACAAGAACGGATGTAATTACATTAGCAACTGAACCTTTCTGTTCATTGCAGGCAGCGATAGCTTCATCAATGTTGTTTTTGTCAAGATACTGTTTGATTTTATGAACAAAATCAGAAATTGCACCTTTTCCAGCTGCTTTGTTGATAGCAATGTAACGCTCGATAATAAAAGTGATAACAGTTAATAACAAAGTCATAAGAATAGGTACAATGATCCCCCCTTTGTAAATGGTACCAAAATAGTTACCCGGAAG
>CAIRSO010000119.1 GCA_903881215.1 uncultured Bacteroidia bacterium | reverse complement strand
TCAGCAATAGCAAATGCTCAGGTTGAAAGCCGGGATAGTTTGTATAAACTTCTTTCAGCATCAGCAAAAGATACCGGCAGGGTTATGCTATTGATAAAA
The DNA here is from genome assembly GCA_903881215.1 of uncultured Bacteroidia bacterium. Classification (GTDB taxonomy): domain Bacteria; phylum Bacteroidota; class Bacteroidia; order Bacteroidales; family Prolixibacteraceae; genus CAINVV01. Next base: position 2,025 of record CAIRSO010000119.1, on the reverse strand, counting down.
ATTGCGGATACCTACGAAACCAATAACCAGGATTCGGCTATCTATTACCTTGAGCAATCCAAACAATTGTCCGATATTTTAAATTTTAGGATGGGAGCATACCTTTATAATGAAAAGAGCGCTATCGTTTCGTTTACTAAAGGGGATTACAACCTTGCGATGCAGCAAAGCAACAGCGCTCTGGATGCAGCGAGAGCATTGAAAGATTCAGGTTTAATAATCAATATGCTGAATAATACAGGAATTGTTTATCAGTACCTGGGCCAATATGATGCTCAGCTTGACTATTCATTACAGGCATTGGCGATTATTGAAAAATACAACAAAAAGGAAAAACTTGCAGGGATGCATCATAATGTGGCCAATGCTTATTTAAACATCAATCAATTCAGAAAATCAATTGATCACTGTCTTTTATCGCTTAATTTCCATCAGGAAACTAAGAACTATGACTATGTAAATAGATTGTATGCCTCATTAGGGCAGGGTTATGCCTCACTAAATCTTTCAGACAGTGCCTTATATTATTACAAAATTGCGATTAAGGAATCCGTTAAAAGGAATGACAAATACGCAGAGGCAGCTATTTATGGTTACATGGCCAATACTTATGCCGATCGGAAAGAATTTAAGGAAATGTGGCGAGTGTCTGAAACGTCTTTTACCTTATCGAAAGAGTTACAAAGCAACCAAATGCTTGCCAGTTCCTTGTACAACATTGCATATGCCAGCTATTTTAATGGAGACAATGCTGAAGCAAAAAAGCATATTACAGAAGCTTTGCAAATAGCCACAAGGGATTCATTAAAAGATGAGTTAAAAAATATCTATTCCATACTTTCCTATATTTCTGCGCGTGACGGTGACTTTAACACATCCTTATGGGCAAAGAAAAGGAATGATTCTATTCAGGTTACCTTATTGAACGAAAAGGTATTAGAAACAACTTCGGAACTTGAAAGAAAATATGAGTCTGAGAAAAAAGATAAACAGATCTTTCTTCAACAGGTGCAAATTCAGAAACGAACTTTTCTGAATTATTCACTAATGGGCTCCACGCTTACACTATTGGTAATATTTTTGCTCTTCTACCTTAGTTACGAGCACAAACGAAAACTCCAGAGGCAACAAATAAATGAGTTGGAAAAAGAGCGACAACTGACTACCGTAGAAGCAGTCTTAAAAGGAGAAGAGCAGGAAAGAAGCAGACTGGCAAAGGATCTTCATGATGGTTTGGGAGGGATGCTTTCAGGTATTAAATTTTCATTTCAAACGATGAAAGGAAACCTTGTCATGACGCCTCAAAATCAGCAAACGTTTGAACGAAGCATGGATATGATCGACAGTTCGATCAAAGAGATGCGCCGGGTGGCACACAACATGATGCCCGAATCACTGGTGAGATTTGGATTGGAAACAGCGCTGAAAGATTATTGCAAGGACATTAATTCTAGTGGTGCGTTGCAAATAAGTTATCAGTCCTTCGGATTAGAAGGCCATAATTTTGAGCAAACCATGGCGATAACAATTTATCGCATTATTCAGGAATTGATAAACAATATTTTAAAACATGCCTCCGCAAAAACGGCTATTGTACAGGTCACAAAATCTGATAATTTGCTGGCCATAACCGTTGAAGATGATGGTAAAGGATTTGATCCAGGAATTCTGAATCAGTCAAAAGGAATGGGTTGGATCAACATTAGAAACCGGGTGGATTTTTTAAAAGGAAAGCTTGATGTTAATTCTCAGACAGGTAATGGGACATCGGTACAAATTGAATTTAATATTTAAATGGGAACGAAAATCTTTATTGTTGACGACCACTATATGATTGTTGAAGGCATCCGGTCGTTGCTTCAGTATCAAAAAGGTATTGAATGGATGGGGCATGCGATGAATGCTGCTTCTTGTCTGGCATTCTTACAACAAGAATTACCTGATGTAATCTTAATGGATATAAACCTCCCTGACATGAGTGGAATTGATTTATGCAAGGAGGTAAAAGCAAAATATAAAGGCATT
>CAIRSO010000118.1 GCA_903881215.1 uncultured Bacteroidia bacterium | reverse complement strand
TGGACGAGCACATCTGCTGTTCCAATGGCTAATGGCACCTATGCTTCCGCCTGGTATGTGGCTTTTGGCCGGGCAGAAAATGGAAGCGGTGAAGACCTTCATGGTGCCGGAGCAGTGCGGTTCGACAAGAAGATAGTTGGTACCGGCGAAGGAGAAGAAAGGGTATTGAATTATGTGCGATTGGTGAGAAATATTCAATAATTTCTAAAATTTAAAACAATGAAATCAAAAGTAAATAAAAACAGTCTTCCATCAGTTTTGATAGCTGTTTTAATCCTTCTGAATATGAATTTGGCTGGGTGTAAGAAAGATAGTACAGAAACAGTGGACAATTTGCCCAACATAACAGGTTATCCGATTGTTGGCACAAATCAAACAAAGTATTATGGTAATTCGGATGAAATTTCTGCACCTGCCGAAGGTTCAGTTTTTTATGGCCAAAATGCAATGTATTCGGGAAATGTGCCCAAGTATGTAAACAACGGTGATAGTACTATTACCGATATGGTTACTGGTTTAATGTGGCAGCAAACACCCGACAGAAATGGTGATGGAACTATCAATTCAACTGACAAGGTGACCTATACACAAGCAGTTGCCCGCGGGTCTTCATGCAAAACCGGAGGGCATACCGATTGGCGATTACCGACTATAAAAGAACTCTATTCGCTTATAATGTTTTCCGGCATAGACCCAATTATAGAAGGAACTTCGACAAATGGATTAACCCCTTTTATTAATACCGATTATTTCAAATTTGGTTATGGAGACGTAAATGCTGGCGAACGCCTTATTGATGCTCAATATGTCTCTTCAACTCTATATGTTGATTATACAATGTTAACATCTAAAACTGCCTTTGGAGTAAACTTTGCTGATGGCAGAATTAAAGGATACGGATTAACCAGTCATAATGGTGGCGAAAAAACTTTTTATCTGCTTTATGTACGCGGAAATTCGGAATATGGAAAGAATAAATTTACCGATAACAATAACGGTACGATAAGCGATAATGCAACCGGTTTGATGTGGATGCAAAATGATAATGGTACAGGCATGAACTGGCAGGATGCCTTGAAATATGCTGACACCACTCAATTCGCCGGATACAACGATTGGCGTTTGCCCAATGCTAAAGAATTGCAAAGTATTGTAGATTATTCTCGTTCTCCTTCAACTACGAATTCAGCAGCAATTGATCCACTTTTTAAATGTACCCAAATTACAAATGAAGCCGGCACTAATGATTATCCATTTTACTGGACAAATACCACACATGCAAAGCCAACATCAGGTTCTGGTGCAGCTTACGTGTGTTTTGGTCGTGCCATGGGATATATGGTTGACCCAATGAATTCGTCAAATGCAGGTTGGATAGATGTTCATGGAGCCGGTTGCCAGCGCAGCGACCCAAAAACAGGAAATGCAAGCGATTTTCCTCATGGTTTTGGCCCGCAAGGCGATGCGATTAGAATTCTGAATTATGTACGTCTGGTAAGAACAATTAAATAAATTATTAAACATGAAAAAATACCTATTTTTAATTTCCCTTTTCATCACTCAACTCTCTTTTGCTCAAAATAACAAGCAAAATATCAGAGGGGTTGTGATCGATAAGCTGTCACAAACCACTTTGCCCGGTGCCACCGTTCAATTATTGAAAGGAATTGAAAGCAAAGGAACATCAACCGATATCAATGGGAATTATGTTCTTACAGAGGTATCGCCCGACCGTTATGAAATTAAAGTTTCGTTTGTGGGTTACAAAGAAATTACGGTCCCCAATGTGGTGGTAACATCCGGAAAAGAAACCATTCTGGATATTGCAATGGAAGAGATTGTTGCTAAAATAAATGAAGTGGTTATACAGGGCAGGAGTAAAGACAAAACAATTAATACTTTAACCACTAACAGTGCCCGGACATTTTCAACCGAGGAGGTGAATCGATACGCAGGCGGACGAAGCGACCCCGCGCGGCTGGCGGCCAACTTTGCAGGGGTAAGTGCTCCCGATGACAGCAGGAATGACATTGTTATCCGTGGCAATTCGCCCGTTGGTGTTCTCTGGCGCATTGATGGATTGAGTGTGACAAATCCCAACCATTTTGCAACCGTTGGCACTACCGGTGGCGCAGTCAGTGCTTTAAATACCAATTTGCTGAAAAGCTCCGATTTCCTCACTTCGGCTTTTCCGGCAGAATATGGAAATGCGGTTGCCGGCGTGTTCGATTTAGGTTTC
>CAIRSO010000117.1 GCA_903881215.1 uncultured Bacteroidia bacterium | reverse complement strand
GTTGGAAACCACGTTCATGGCTGCACCTGAGAGGACATAGGATGGCCGGATCAAAACAGGGAATCCAACCTCATCCACGAATTTATAAATTTCTTCAATAGTCGTGAGCTGGCTCCACCGTGGTTGGTCAACGTCCAGGGTGTCAAGCATCGCCGAGAATTTATTGCGGTCCTCGGCATTGTCGATTTTTTCGGCGCTAGTTCCCAATATAGGCACATGCATGGCATGCAATTTCATGGCCAGATTGTTGGGAATCTGTCCACCCATTGACAAAACAGTGCCTTTTGGCTCTTCAAGATCGCAAATATCCAACACCCTTTCCAGGGAAAGTTCATCAAAATAGAGCCGGTCGCAGTTGTCGTAGTCGGTCGAGACAGTCTCGGGATTGTAGTTGATCATGATGGCCCTGAAACCTTCTTTGCGGATGGTGTTTACCGCATTGACGGAACACCAGTCGAATTCAACGGAAGAACCAATGCGGTAAGCACCCGAGCCCAACACGATAATTGATTTATTGTCGTGTTGAAAATCAACGTCGTGTTCCGATCCGTTGTAGGTAACATAGAGGTAATTGGTCTGCGCCGGATATTCCCCCGCAAGAGTATCAATTTGTTTGACAAAAGGCAGTATTCCATGTTTTTTGCGGAAATCCCTGACCTTCAAACTTTCAACATTCATGTCTTTAACGCCAGATTTCGTGACGATTCTGGCAATCTGGAAGTCGGAAAATCCAAGTTTTTTGGCATCTCGTAAAAGATCCGTCGGAAGATTTTCCAGATCGTTGAATCCAATCAATTGGGTCCTTAAATCGTAGATATTCTGCAAGCGCATCAAAAACCATTTATCAATCCGGGTCATAGCCCAAATCTGATCAACGGTATATCCCTTATGAAAAGCTTCCGCGATAGCGAATATGCGGCGATCTGTTGGATTATTCAGCTCCTCGTCAATGTCTATGATCTCCATGTCTCCGCGGTTGCCGACGAAGCCATGCATGCCGATACCGATCATCCGGAGCCCTTTCTGAACGGCTTCCTCAAAATTGCGACCGATGGCCATAATTTCACCAACCGATTTCATGCTGGATCCAAGATTCTTGGAGACCCCCACAAATTTACCAAGGTCCCAGCGGGGAATTTTTACGACACAGTAATCGAGGGCCGGCTCAAAGCAGGCAGTTGTCTCTTTCGTGACTGAATTCTTTAATTCATGCAGGCCGTAACCGAGTCCGAGTTTGGCGGCCACAAATGCCAGCGGATAACCCGTTGCTTTAGATGCCAGGGCCGAAGATCTGGAAAGACGGGCATTGACTTCTATCACCCGGTAATCTTCTGAATTCGGATCGAGGGCAAACTGAACATTGCATTCGCCGATCACCCCGATTTTGCGGATGATTTTAATAGACAGGGCACGTAGTTTGTGGTATTCGTCGTTTGTCAAAGTTTGTGACGGAGCGACGACAATCGATTCACCCGTATGAATGCCGAGCGGATCGAAATTCTCCATGTTACACACGGTGATGCAGTTGTCGTATTGATCGCGGACCACTTCATATTCCACCTCTTTCCAACCTTTAATGGACTCTTCTACCAAAATTTGGCCGGAGTAAGAGAAGGCATTATCGGCTAGTTTGTTCAGTTCAACTTCATTCGCGCAAAAACCGGAACCTAGTCCGCCGAGGGTGTATGCGGCCCGTATGATCAGTGGGTAGCCCAGGGTATTCGCAGCATCCCTGGCTTGTTCAATCGATGTACAGGCAATACTTCTTGGCGTCAACACATCAATCTCATGCAAAATGCTTGAGAAGATTTTGCGGTCTTCGGTGTTTATAATCGATTGAACCGGTGTCCCGACAACCTTCAGATTGTATTTCTCCAGGATTCCCTGACGGAAAAGATCTACGCCACAATTGAGTGCTGTCTGTCCACCGAATGCCAGCAAAATACCATCAGGCTTTTCTTTTTGAATTATTTTTTCAACAAAATTTGCCGTTATTGGAAGGAAATATATTTTATCTGCAATCTCTTCGGAGGTCTGAATGGTCGCAATGTTAGGATTGATCAGGATCGTATAGACCCCTTCCTCCTTCAATGCTTTCAGCGCCTGAGAGCCTGAGTAATCGAACTCACCGGCCTCACCGATCTTCAGCGCACCTGATCCCAGGACGATAACTTTCTTGATTTCTGTATTTAGCATAGCTTATGTTTTGAGTGCCTAAAGTGACTAGAATGATCTTAAGTGACTAAAGTGAGCCAAAGTGTCTAAAGTACTTAGTGTTAAAGTTGATTGGTGCG
>CAIRSO010000116.1 GCA_903881215.1 uncultured Bacteroidia bacterium | reverse complement strand
TTTAATCTTTGTTTCTAACAATTTGAAGATAAGCAATTAACATCACTTTTACTAATTTTTATTTTAGATATTTAAGTTGAATTTGAATGAGGTTTTAAGAATTATTTACCATACTTTAGTTTGTAATAGCCCGCCAGAAATCGAATGCCAAATGATGTGCCAATATCCCGATGAACCAACCAGATACCTCCATTTTTGCCGCGAAGTTGAGTTTCAAAGACGGCTCCTCTTAAATTAGGATTGGGATAATTATTTGGATAACGATTTCTCATGATCCAATAGGCACTTTTCTCGTAATTTACTTTAAATTCAGGATATCCGTATCCTTCCAGCCGCATCCACAAGAGTCCTGCAAACGCAGTTGCTGAGCCGCAAATTGAACCATTGTTTGAACGCATACCATTGGTGAAGTTTTCGTAAAATATGGTTCCGTCTTTTTGTTGAATTTTGGTAAATTGCCTTGCAGTTTTTACAGCTGCATCCAGATATTTTTTCTCCCTTGTTATATCATATGCCTCTAGAAGTGATTCTGCATACCAAAGATTAAACCGGGGATGGAAAAAGCTATACTGTGCAAAATTTGGTGAATATTGCATCCAAAGTCCATTGGAATCCTGTTTTTCAACCAATGTTTTGCATAACAGCAGATGCGCATCCAAAAATTTCTTATCACCTGTCAATTTGTATACTCCTGCAAAAGGTGACCCTTCGGTGTTGGGTCGTGCCAGATCATCCAGTGTTTGGTTCAATTTGCCTTGATGAAAGGGACTATTTGCCTTCAAAACTTCTCGTTTCTTCAAATCAAAAAAATCATAACAGACTCCTTCCTTAGGGTAATACATGTTATCAAAAAGCCACTGTGAAACTGAAATGGCAAGCGTTTCATATTTCTTATTACCAGTAACTCTGCCAAGTTCGAAAATTCCTGCAATTCCATCCGTAGTGGTTGCAAATACGATATGATCTTCACCTACGTCATCCCCGTGAACCGCCTTAATCATTCCTTTGAATGCCGGATCATCCCTTATCTCGAGACTGCACCACCAATCTCCCGCACGAATTGCTGCATTTAAATAATTTTTATTTCCAGTCAATTTGTAACTCTCGAGAAGTCCAAGTATGATTTGTCCGGTATGCCAGGCTTCTTCGTAGGGATACCATTTGCTCTCAATCAAATTGTAGTCACATTTGGATTTACCGCTCTCATCCAGGAGAACTTCAGAGGCATAGGTTGCCGTCGTATTTATCGCGGCAATTAATTGCTCCTTGGTAGGCTGGGCAAGTACCCCAAAAATTGAACAAGTAAAAAATATACTTAACAATAGTATTAATTTTTTCATCTTTCTCATATTGTGTTAATGGTCAGAATTATCAGATAAAATATCCATACATATTTTACAATTCAATCTCCATGTCGTGTTTAAGCACAAACGTATAAAAAATATCCGTGCTTAAACACAAATAGCAAAATATTTTTCGTGCTTAAACACAAATTTTCATTTATTTATCCAAAATTGGTTCAACGCGTTCACCAAAATGTGTATTTTTGTTGCTGTTCACTTCCATTTACTGATAAAAAAAGAAGGTCATTCTTCCTGGGTAAGCCCTTCAGTTGCTTTATCAGCCTGAATAGTTTCCATTATTTAAAATGATGAATGAAAAATATAAGGTATAGAATCAAGGACATCGCACAGCTTGCGAAGGTTTCAGTTGGAACGGTTGACCGTGTCATCCACAATCGTGGGGAGGTTTCTGTTGAGAGCAGAAGAAAAGTAGAGGAAACTATTGCAAAAGTTGGGTACAAACCAAGTATTTTTTCCTCCTCCTACGCGGGACTAAAAAGTTATAAATTAGTGATAGTATTGCCTCAACATCATGAGGGCGAATATTGGGATTTGTGCGAACAGGGTATAAAAAAAGCCCTTTTTGAACTTTCAAAAATTAAAATCGAAGTTAACTTCTTTTTATACAATCAATTTGATCCCGTTCATTGTGACGAGATATTTGCACTCGCATTTATTGAAAGTGCCGATGCTTACCTCATCGGACCTGTTTTTCAGGAGGAGACAAAGCGTTTTGCAAATAAACTGACAGAGAACAATATTCCTTATGTGTTTATCGACAACATGGTGGAGAGTTCCGAACCTATGGCTTTTTTTGGCATGGAATCTTATTCTTGTGGAATCATTCAGGCAAGGATGTTGATTAACTGTATGTTGCCTGGGACCGATATTGCTGTGATGAGTTATCTGTTGACCAATGACAACAGTTACATTGAAAACGTTTCCAAAAAGAACGGTTTCATTTCGCATTTTCAATCTTGTTTACCTCAGACAAAAATTTTGTACAGTTATTGTTTTACCGAGAATGAAGAGGAAAGCTGGAGACTGATGGATCACTTCTTTCTGGAAAATGTGAATATTGGAGGGGTTGTGGTTTTCAATTCCCGTGCACATATTGTTGCAAGCTATTTTAAAATGAAAGGTAACAGAAACATCCGTATCGTTGGCTGTGGTGCAATTCCAAACAATATTGCCTGGCTAAAAGATGGATATATTGATTTTTTAATAGCCGAAAGACCAGAATATCAGGGTTATATGGGAATTAGGGCAATTCTGGAATTTTTCAGTAGAAAAATAAAGCCCAAGGTGAATAATTTTACACCGATCGACATTTTGGTCAAAGAAAGTGCCGATTTTTACAATTCTTTTTAACCTGAAAACCGGATGCTATCCAGATTTATATAACAAAATGATTATCAAATATTTAAATTTCCATTGACCCAAATAGCCCAGTTTTCTAATATTGATTGATCATTGCAAAAGCCTATTATTAATCTGTATTTTACTTACCTTTGCGGCAACCTATAAAAGGATCAATGGCAGAAACAAATTTTGTGGATTATGTGAAGATCATGTGTCGTTCGGGCCATGGCGGAGCGGGTTCCAAACACTTTCGCAGGGAGAAATTTGCTGCCAAGGGAGGACCTGATGGCGGTGACGGCGGCAGGGGAGGACACATCATCCTTCGTGGCAATGCACAAATGTGGACACTGCTGCACCTGAAATACAGGAAACATATTTATGCCGAATGGGGCGAATGCGGAGGTGCTTCGCGCAGCCACGGCAAAGACGGCGAAGACATTGTCCTCGATGTCCCGCTGGGCACCGTGGCCAAAGATGCCGAAACAGGTGTGGTTCTTTTTGAGATCACGGAAAATGAACAAACTCATATTTTGGTCAAAGGTGGTCGCGGCGGACTAGGCAATGTCAATTTTAAAAGCGCCACCCATCAAACGCCAAGATACGCCCAGCCGGGAGAAGACGAAGAGGAAGGGTGGAAGATTCTCGAACTGAAAATATTGGCAGACGTCGGACTGGTAGGTTTTCCCAATGCAGGAAAATCAACTTTGCTTTCTGTCGTTTCAGCGGCAAAGCCTGAAATCGCAGATTATCCATTTACAACATTGGTGCCCAATTTGGGTATTGTAGCTCATCGGGATGATCAGTCATTTGTGATGGCAGATATTCCGGGGATTATCGAAGGGGCACACGAAGGGCGCGGCCTCGGATTGCGTTTTTTGCGCCACATCGAACGCAACTCGATCCTGCTTTTCATGATTCCTGCCGATAGTAAAAATCACCGGAAGGAGCTGGATATTTTGCTCAACGAATTGGATATGTTCAATCCGGAATTGCTCGATAAACAAAGATATGTGGCCATCTCAAAATCGGATATGCTTGACAAGGAACTAATGCAGGAAATCAGTAAGGAATTCAAAGATATACCGCATACTTTTATCTCATCAGTATCGGGACTGGGAATAGTAACATTGAAAGATGAAATTTGGAAACTTTTAAATTCATAGCTTACCATGGGTATTATACAGACTCTTTCCAATTGGGACAAATCTGCGTTTTTTTACCTGAATAGTTTTCACAGTGAGCTGATGGATCATGTGATGACTCTTTTTACCATCACACCTACCTGGCTGCTGTTTTATGGGGTGACCCTTTATGTCATCATAAGGAAATATGGTAGAAAAGCCCTGCCGGTGATCATTTCTCTGGCATTGATTATCTTGCTTTCCGATCAGCTCTCCGGATTATTAAAGCATTCAGTGATGCGGCTTCGTCCGTCGAACGACCCAACAATGGCTCCTTTTGCCAATGTCTTCTTTAAAGCCGGCGGGTTGTATGGATTTGTTTCTGCACATGCTGCAAATGCTTTTTCTTTCGCCACTTTCACTACCTTACTTTTTCACAACAAGGCCTTTACAATATTTATTTTTCCTTGGGCATGCATCATCGCTTACACGAGAATATACCTTGGCGTACATTACCCGGGAGATATCCTTGGCGGAATGATCCTGGGATCATTGATCGGTTGGGCTGTCTTTAAATTGCTTGTTTTGGTGGAAAGCAAAGTCTTTCCGGTGCATCCTTATCAGCGAATAAAACTGTCAATCAGCGAATTGGAGATTATTGTTATCTCAGCTACCATGGTGGTTTTCTTCACATTTTCAACCGTGATCGTTTTGCTTCAGAATGACCTGATGTAGAATTGCAATTAAACTAATACAGATATACAATGGATTACGAGACAAAAATCATACAATTACAATTGCAGCTGCCACCGGTTTCTGCACCAAAGGGATTGTACCGTCCTTTGGTCATAGTCGGCAATCTGGCCTATCTTTCCGGTCACCTTCCAAGTCATACAGATGGCTCACTCATTCAGGGAAAAGTTGGCGTTGAGTACAATCTGGAGGAAGGGAAATTGGCTGCACGTGCCGCCGGACTGGCGATATTGGCAACATTGCGCCACGAACTGGGATCTCTGAATAAAATCAAACGAGTTGTCAAACTGTTGGGAATGGTCAACGCAGCACCCGATTTTGATAAGCATCCTTATGTTATCAACGGGTGTAGTGAGCTGTTGCAGGAGGTTTTTGGCACTGAAAATGGGGTAGGAGCACGGAGCGCTATCGGAGTTGCCGGACTCCCGGCGAATTGTCCGGTAGAAATTGAGGCGATATTTGAACTGAACGACTGAAAATTTCAAATAACTTTTCCAAAGTTGCAAGTAATTAGTATTAACTTTTCCAAAGTTGATAACTCTGTTTGTATTTGATACAAAAGCCTCGAACTTTGGAAAAGTTTTAAGATAGCCTCGAACTTTGGAAAAGTTTTAAGATAGCCTCGAACTTTGGAAAAGTTTTAGGATCGTTTCGAACTTTGGAAAAGATTTAAGAATTTTAGAAATTGCCGCTCAGGACAAATTCATCCGTATTGCAGAACACCTGACTGTAAAGGTAAATCCCTTCGCGGTTGGTTTCAATTTTCCTATTTAGCTGAACCACCGGATGACCCGCCGGAACGCCAAAATATTTCTGCAGTCGCTCATCTGCTGTGATAGCCAGAATCCGTTGTTCACCCCCTTTGACTTCCAGCCTGTAATTTTTCCTCAGAACATCAAACAATGACTTATTCTCCATATTCCTGCCGATAAACCGGGGAAGGTTGATATTGGGAATCATGGTAATATCAAAAAAAACGGCTTTGTTGTTAACCAATCTGAGCCGCTCCATATAAATGCATCCCGATTCCTGCTCAACCCGGCTAAGGGAAAAGGAGAAAGCCTCACTCCAGTTGCGTATCTCCGGCTCGACAATGATGCGTGTCTGCAGGTTTTCTTTGCCAACGGCGGAAGTCGTTCCTTTCATGGCCAGAATACCTACTCCCTTTGGCGCCCCTTTCACAATGCTGCCCTTGCCCTGGTGCCGAACAATAAATCCTTCGTTTGACAAGCGGTCCAGGGCTTTCCTGATGGTGGGTCTGGTTACTTTATGAAGCGCACTCAATTCATTCTCAGACGGAAGCAAATCTCCCTCCTGATAAACTCCTTCATTGATGTGCTGCCGCAAAATTTCATAGACTTTGCTGTGATGAGGCAGGACGGCTTCGTATTCGGACAATTGTTCGTTTTTCACTTTCGCATTAAAAATATTACACAGAGTTACACAGAGGTGACACTGAGTTACACAGAGTAAAGCCTTAGCTTATCTGATCTGCAAAGTTAAAATAATTTTATTGTAATAAATTGTATATACAAATATTATTTA
>CAIRSO010000115.1 GCA_903881215.1 uncultured Bacteroidia bacterium | reverse complement strand
ATTTTTACATTGATATTTTCAAGTTTATCAATGTATGCACAAGAGCGACAAACCATATCGAGTAAGACCCTTCTTTTTCATGTACCAGAAAGGAAATTGCCTGAAGTAAAACGTGAGGTTAAACAACAGATTGAATTTAAAGAACAGTTAATTCAAGAAGCATTGGGTAGCTATATTGATAAATTGATGCGCGATAAACAGATTTCCAACAATCTGCTTACCAGCGTAAACGTAAATATTCAGAATGAAAAAAACGCTGCTGGTGTAATAGAGCAAAACCTACATGCCAAATATGATTACGAAATACTAGGAGCGGGGAATAATATCAAAAGTCAAATTGACGATTATCCTCCTGGCAAGTACAAGCTAGGCTCATCGAAAGCAGCGATGAGTACTATGCAAATTCTTAAACAAACCATCGAAAGTAATCTGTCTGAATTTATTGCCAAAGGTACAAAAGTAACAATCAAAATTACTGGTACTTCAGATGCTTCGCGGGTAAAGGGTAAAATACCTTACACCAACGATTATGGTGATATTGAAAATTTCTCTTTGTTTTTAAATGATCAGCTTAATAGTTTGTCGATAGATCAAAATTCAGGTATAACTTCTAATGAACAGTTGGGGTTGTTGAGAACTTTGGGTGTTAGACAATTTATTACTGACTATATCGAGCCACTGAAAAGCACTACTAACTCCTATCAGCATTTCGTACAAGTAAGTAGTGAATTGGGAGGTAAAAACCGACGTGTTACTATTGAGCTTATTGTGCATGATGCAGTAAAAAACATTAAACCAGAAACTCTTTCTAATATAGAAATGCCAAGCGTGAAAGAAGTTTCCAAAAAATCGGAAGTGGATAGGAATATCCCTGTTACAGGTAAACAACGTGACAACGTTTTTGCAATAATAATTGGAAACGAAGACTATAGTAAATCGCAAACCGATAAAAATACCGAAGTTAATGTGGATTATGCAGTAAACGATGCAGAGATATTCAAAGAATACTGTGTCAAAACATTAGGTTTAAAGGAAAACCGTATAACACTTATTCGTAACGGATCCTATGCCACAATTGATGGAGCTATTGATAGATTGGTTAATTTATCTTCAAACTTAAAAGACAGCATGGAGATTATGTTTTATTATTCAGGACATGGCTTACCCGATGAACAAACAAAAGAAGCTTACCTTATACCTGTAGATGTAAAAGGTACTGACTTAAAATATGCAATTAAGGTGGATGGTTTGTACGAACGTTTATCAAAACACTCGCCCAAAAGGGTAACCGTTTTTCTTGATGCCTGCTTCAGTGGTGGTGGTCGCAACAAAGGTTTGTTAAGTTTGAAAGGTGTAAAAGTGAAAGCAAAAGAGCAAGAAGTGAAAGGAAATTTGGTAGTATTTACTTCAAGCTCAGGTGCTGAAAGTTCAACTGTATATAAAGAAAAAGAACATGGTATGTTTACCTACTTCTTGTTAAAAAGATTGCAGGAAACAAAGGGAGAAGCTTCATTGAAAGAT
>CAIRSO010000114.1 GCA_903881215.1 uncultured Bacteroidia bacterium | reverse complement strand
TACGGTTAATCCAACACCAATTGTTACTATCCAGCCTAATTATTGTGCTGTTCCCGGCTATGTCAGACTAACGGCAAATGGCGGTACAACATATACCTGGAGCACCGGGGAGACCACCAATCCGATTTTTACAGATATTGCCAATACATATGGAGTTACCACCACCAATGCTTTTGGGTGTACGGGTTCAGCCTTTCTGCCTGTTTCCACAGAATTGGTTGTAAACGGTGATTTCTCTAGTGGGAATAACGGTTTTACCAATGCCTATGCTTATGTTTCGAATGGCTACACAGGAATTCCAACTTCCGGTTTATGGCCAGAGGGTTTATATGGAGTAGGCACAGATCCAACCTTTTTCCATCCTAATTTTTGGGGAAGGGATCATACAACTAATTCAGGCAAATTTTTAATCGTAAACGGAATTGGATCAGCCGGAGTAGTTGTATGGCAGGAAACAGTTACAGTAATACCTCACACGGATTATTATTTTTCCGCCTGGGCTATAAGTTTGAACACCGTGCCTCCTTTTGCTGACTTGCAGTTCAATGTTAATGGCTCATTGGTTGGCACAACAGCCCCGCTCGCTGCACGTGCCGGAAACAACAATCCACCTTATAACTGGCAAAGATTTTATGGCAACTGGAATTCAGGTACCGCAACAACGGCAATCATTCAAATTGTTGACCTCCAAACAGCCTTAGGAGGCAATGATTTTGGACTGGATGATGTCTCGTTTGGCACATTGGCACCTATACCTTTCACAATTTCACCTTCCGTGAATCCTTCTGCTACAGCCTGTTCAGGGAAAACAATGTATTTAAAAGCAAATATCACAGGAGGAAGAAGTCCGATCACCTATTCGTGGACTGGTCCCAATGGATTTACTTCGAACATAAAAGATCCTGTAATTCCAAATGTTACTGTTGCTCATTCCGGTCTTTATACCTTATCAGTTGTTGATGGATATGGGTGCGATCCTGTTACCGGAACGGTCAATGCTACAGTTCTTCCTTCTCCGACTCCTCAAATCTCGTCCATAAGTGGTAATACGAGTGTTTGTCCAGGATCGTTGGAAAAATACTGGACAGCGGCGCTAGCCAATGTGACTAACACCTGGAGTGCAACAGGTGGTAGTATTTTAGGATCTACTGTTACAGATTTTGTTGATATACAATGGGGAGCCTCAGGAAATGGCTTGATTACGCTTACATCTACCAATACCGTAAATGGTTGTGATTCTACAGTTACTAAATCAATTCTCATTCAGGATCTTATCCCTCCCACGCTGGCGGTTCCTGCCTCATTCGGATTTTGTGTGGAAGATCTCTTCTCCGCGGCCATCGTTTCTAATTTGTTAAAGATAAATCCATCACCCGACTATTACCTCTTTAAAAAGGGAAGTACAGTATTGGATCTGGATCCTGCCACCTTTGCAGATAACTGTACCCCTGTAAATCAATTGGTATTGCATTGGAGAATTGATTTTTCAAGCAGTACACCAACCCCTTCAATCTCTGGTACGGGGCAGTTTTCTTCTTATTTAAGTGATATAAATTTTCCCGGGGATGGTATTACCTTTCTGGATGTGACTCATACAATCACCTATTGGCTGGTTGATACCAGCGGAAATGAGTCAATCCATAAAATAGTAAACATTACCATTCATCCCAGACCTGAGGTATCTTACTTCAAACAAAACACATTTAATAACATCATAAGCTTCCAAACTAAATCTTAACAATATGACTCAGGTTCATTTCAATAATAGTTTGATTGAAGCGAATTCGCAAAAACGCTTTCAACACGATAAAAACAATCGGCCACAAAGGCCTTGTTCTATAATTAATTTTTTCCCTCCCTTAAATTTTTTATTTATGAAACAATTGATTCTTTTCATGTTGGTAACCGGGATGGTTGCCACTTCTGCGCTTGCGCAAACTGCTGTTACCGGATCTGCACCTCAGCCAACCACGTGCACAAATGACCCATTGCACCCGATTGCAGGTAAACCTTACGACTATTCAGCGATCCTGAATCCTACCGGAGGTACTTCTTACTGGTATGCCACTAAATCAACAACATTTGTGACTGCCGGAGTCAGGTCTGCTACCGAAATTTTAGCCGATGGAACAACAGTTATGTCAGGTGCAACCAACTACAGAACATTAGGTTCAGGGGCTGCTTCACCTACCACGACAAATGTAACCTGGACATCTGCAGGATTGAAAGGTGTTGACGCAACAACCAATCCTCTTTTTATGGTTCTTGAATACAAAGGACCAACTTGTGCTAACAACATGAAGGTGTATCAAATTCTTCCTAAAAATGCCTTTACAGTTGATATTCTGAATATTAAGAGCAATGGGTTAACTCCTTTGGCATATGGTACCACTGATAGCCAATGTTACGCGGACATAGCTTCTGCTAAATTCGTAGCACCAAACATGGTATACGACTACGGCGTAAATAATATGTATTTTGAGGTAGTGGCTGCCAATTTTACGAAAGCATTTACTCCCTCATTTAAACTTACAGGTTTGAAAACTGGTCAGTCAGCTTTGGTAGAATGGACAGTCGACAAAACCTTTGCCTCTGGTTTATCCGCTCTGGGTGCAGCTCAAAATGCTACTACAGGTAGCCCTTTAAACTTTGCAGGTGCAGCTGTTAATACCAATGTGGCCAATACAACGCTTGGCGTTTCAGTTTATATCAGGGTAACTATCACCAATGGTCTTTATGAAGGCTTGACTGATGATAATGTTACATTGGCAGTTGAAGCAGTCAATGATTCGGCTGACCCGGATATTGACAATGCAACATGTGCCGCTCCAGCCTCTACTTATGAGGATACCGCTACTCAGACGCTTAATTTGCGCCCCACAGTTACAAGTGATCCAGCTACAGGTGCTTTTGTAGTTCAAACATTACCCTAGCATTTCATTTTATTCATAAATCTGCTTTGTGTTTTTACTTCATTTTTTGAGGTATGGGAAAATTGCATTCACGCGATTTTTCATTTTCCCGCTCGAAAAATAAGTGCATGAAACTGCAATAGTAGATATATGAACATTCAAACTCTTGATAATGAATTGATTTTCCTTTGGAAAAATTAAATGTCATTGCATGTTACTTGATTGTACATGTCTATCAATAATTATGTTAGATAGAGTTGAGAGTGAGATCTTTCTCTTTGAGATGAGGATGTTTATTCAGATCGAATATTCTGAATGAAGCCCATATTTAATTTATTCATAGTTAATGCGATATATGAATAATTGATGATGTTTTACTTCAGATTCAGACTTTTTGTACTTGCCTTCCTGCCAGTACTGTTTGTTACGGTTAATTCCTTAGCACAGGGAGGCATTGTCGTTGTTGAGGGGCAACAAAAAAGTCTGGCAGTCATTCAACACACAGGAGAAAGTTATGCCTGGCGAATTTACAACAAATCGACTTTATTGCCGGCTGATCTTGCAGCCCAGACTGAAGTTGAGTATTCAATTGGCACTACCCAGGGAGTTTTACCGGTCTTGTGGAAAAAGCAGGGGGACTTTTATTTCACAGTCACGGTATTTAATGAGAAAGGTTGCAAAAACATGAAAGTAGGGTATGTAAAGGTTATTTTACCTCCGGTTTCGGCAGTTGCCGGAAAAGATACCCTTTTGGGAATTTGCAATACTTATATTTTGGATGGTTCAAAATCACAAGGTGATGGACTGTCCTATCGTTGGGATATGATTGACCAGGGAGGAGTCCTTTCATCTTTCAACAGTGTGAAAAGCAATTTGTCAATATCACCGACATATTCTGGATCATTGCCTTTCAATTTAAGGATTGTATTGACAGTCACAAATAGATTTGGCGCCTCAGGCAGAGACACAGTAACTGTTACTTTTGGCGCTCCGCCAAAAGTAGGGATTGTATATCCAAATAACCCCAATAAGGACGGATCGATGCTCATTGACGGTAACGCCTCAACCGGGAAAGGACTAAAATATCAATGGTCCTCTACCAAAGGCGAAATTATAGGTGAATCCAATAAAGCACTGGTGTTGATAAGAGGAGCAGGATTTTACTCCCTGGAGGTGACAGATATTTTTGGTTGCAAGTCTTTGAAAACGTTCCAATATCCTTTTGAACCAAACGATTTGATTGCAAATGCTGATTATGTCAGGACTTCATGGGTTGATTCCATCCACATTCATGTACTCAACAATGACTTTGATTCGAGAAATGATATAAATAAAAGGACGCTTTCAATCATCCAAAAACCGAGTTATGGATCAACCTTTATTAGCAGTGATGGCACGATTGTCTATTCTCCCGGTACCAGGAAGGCAATAGTAGATTATTTAGTTTATTCAATTTGTGATTCAGTTAACCTATGTGATACAGCTAAAGTAACGATCGACATTTTCGATGGACCGGTTTGGATTCCTGAAGCCATCTCTGCCAATGGTGATGGACACAACGAATATTTTGTTATCCGCGGACTGGAAGACTACAAAAATTCAAGCTTAATGATTTACACTCGTTCTGGTCAGCTAATTTATAAATCTATGGATTATATCAATGATTGGTCAGGTCATGCTTTAAACTCATCACTTCAGGATGGAACATTGTTGCCGACCGGTACCTATTATTATGTGCTGCATCTTGGAGGAACCGATAGGTATATAAAGGGATTTGTTTATCTTCTTTATTGAACCATTTTTATTCAGCAAGGAAAAAGAAGCCCTTGATGATCCGGCTTGTTCCACCTAATCGAAGTAGGTAATAATATGTGCCTGAAGGAACGGTTCGTATACCATTCCTCTGATTATTTTGAACTCCAACCCAATCATTTTGATAATCGCTACAATCGTAAACCGTTAAACCATCCCTGCTGAAAATTGTCAGGGAGGAATTCGGATAGGCCTCCAATCCGTTGATAACAAACCTGTCATTTACACCATCTCCATTGGGGGATATTCCTTGTGGCAGGAAAAACGAGGGTTCACTGATCCTGATGGATACCATGGCTGTATCCTTTTGGGAGCAGGAATCACTAATCTGGTAGTAAAATTTTTCAGTACAAGCATGATTTTGACTTGGAATATAGGTGATCATACCTGCCTTTCCCATAACTACCTGCCCAAATACGGTCTTGGTCAATATCCTCAGACTGGATGAGTCTATATCATTGTTTGAATCATGATCATTTCGAAGTAAGTCAATGCGAATAGTTTTTGCCCAGTTGGTCGAAAAATAATCGTCGTTGGCCGATGGAATGTGATTGTCGTTTACAGTGACTTGAAATACTTTGAAATTTGAACATCCGTTCTGGTTAATACCTGTTACCGAAACAAAGAAAATTCCTGTTTTTTCCCACTTAATGCTAATACTAGAATCACTTTTTTTTGTAATATAAGACACTATCTGCGTTTCCCCTGATTTCCACTGTTCAATGGTTTCAGTGACTTTCCAGGAATAGGAAATCCCATGTTCTAAGTTTACTTTAAACACACTTGATTCCCCAACTTGATAAAAGAGTGAAATCTGAGCAAATCCTTGTGTCATGTAAAGTAGCCAGAACACCAACGTTAGACTGCATTGCGATAGTCGATAAAGGTTAAACATTGTGATTCATTATCGATGACTTTAGCAAAATGTCAAATCTGGCATATTTCAAGAATCACCGGATTAACAAGTATTTAATACATCAAGGCAGAAAGGATTGTGCAGGTGTGCCTGTATTGCTTGTGATTGTTGGACGGGCAAGTATTATTTGGGTCGCTACGTCATTGGTGAAGCCGTCGGCCAGACAATCTGCATAATGAACATCTTCATCTCCATCATCGGTAATACCATTGAGCGACAAAAGTATCGGCGTGTCTGTTGTTCCTTCGTATTCATTGTTTTTTATGGCAACTTTCAAATAAATTGCCTTGCCATTTTCTGTCATGTTGTCCGATGGAGCAGGCACCTTATTTCCAGGTGACCATATACCTGAAGTATTCGTCAATAAATTAGTCCCTGCAAATGTGGAGGTTTCCGACCATTCAATTGTCTCAATTATTTGAGTTCCGGCAAGACCGGAAACTTTTACATAAGGCATCCAGCCACCTGAGAAATTCGTAGCAACAATTTTGAAGATTAGTTCATTGACTCCATAATCGTAAATCATTTTTGTCCCATCGAAACTTACCGATGTAATGTCTTTTGCACATAATTTATGGTCAATTGCCCTGTTTGACCCGTCTAATGCCAGGTCCTGAGAGTTGCCAATGTTGGTCAGATCGAGGGTAAATGCCGTGAATGGTTCGATTTTGTAGGCTTTCAGGTTCATCGCTTCACAAAGCATTCCATTGGTACCTTTGTAATGAATTACCAGAAAATATGGTTTTATTTTTGCTTGCAAAACAGCCTTCCTGGTCCATTTTATGGATATGGAATTGGTTCCTGTGGAGGCATCATGGTACCCGGTTCCAGCATCAATGAATTCTTTTGAGTTAGGGATGATTCCAGTAGTTATAATTGTTGATCCAGCAATGAAACCGGGATCGTCAGTGACATACCAGTCGAAAGTCTGAGGTGTTGTGTAGGGTGCCGGAATCGTCACCCCATACGTATAAACTTTTCCTGCCATAGGACGTAAAGGAGTATCCGTGCCCACTGGAATGCGGGGAATAGTTTGGGCATGAATAACAATGTTTAACCCAATCAAAAAGAATAGCAGAATGAAAATGATTAAGTTCAGTCTTCTCCTTACAATTCCAAGTAAATCATTTGTTTGTTTCATGTTTTTAGGTTTAAAAGCGTTAAATTGTTTTATATTAAGTCTTTAAAAAATGGTGATGATTCTAGTTGGAATAGGAAATTATTAGGCTTTTATTCCTTTTCACTAGAAGTCGTGCATGATTTCAGGACGAGGTGCCACAGTCAATTTGATCTTGTGCCTCAATGAATCTGGGGTCAAATTGCCTGACATATCTTCCAGCCAAAATACGATCTGGTTCTGAAGGCTACCTGTCGGCTGGGAAATGATGATAATTTTTTCAGGATGAAGTGAGATTTGGCCTATTCTGTTGTCCAGAATTGTTCCTGATATGTCAGAAATGGGGAGTGACAGATTTCCATTCGTATATATTCCCCAGTGAAGAATGAGTTTATCTGCAGGAGTTGCGTTATCAGAAAAGTGAGATAAATGCTGATCGAAAATTGTGCTATGTTCTTTTATTTGGCAATCATTTACATTTGAGGGTACGATTCCATTAAGTGAATTATTCCACAAAGCCTGCACCAGATCCCTTTGACAGAGAATTTTATCTTCGTTGCTTAGGTTTACAAAGATTGGTGATTCTGTATCGGGAACAGCGGTAACATTTATTTTTCTGGTAATGGAGGATGTTTCAGTGCACTGATTGCCGTTTATGGTTGGAAAAGATACCCTGATTTTGTAAATGCCAGAATCTGCCACCGAAATCAACCTAAAACTCAGTTGCTCGCTCTGACTTCCTGAAATTACCGAATCATCCAGTACATCTCTCCAATCATTTGTGCCAAATTTCTTAATCCATTGGTAAGATATTGCTGAATTACCTGAAGTGAGGACTCTTAGCTGAAGGTCTTCACCCTGATTCAAGGTAAAGTTTGCTATTCCGACAGGAGAAATCCCTGCAATCTGATTAACAGTCAAATAGGCAATGGATGACGTAACCAATCCATTTTGATCTGAGACCAAAACCTGATACATCGTTCCATTAGGAGCTTCGTTTCCTGTGCCAATGTTGTATACCGGAAGTTTAGTTGAGTCTTTGGCTCCAAAGCTTACAAATGTTTCATCCAGTGGCCTTTTCCTTAGCCATTGGTAATGCATCATACCAGCATTCCCTTCGGCTAAGACCGAAAAAGTGGCTTTATTCCCTTTACAATCTGTTTGATCTGCCGGTTGCACTTTAATATTTAACACACTGACAATTTTAGAAAGTGAGTATTCATCGTAGCTATCTGGGTTATTGTTATCCGGGATAAGAGCTGAAGTAAAAATTTTCAACAGAAGAAGGAAGGTGGTATTAAGCACAGAAAGTCTAATCATGGCATCCAAAATTTTTACAAAAAGCTTCCTGCTAACTGAAAAATGATATTTCAGCAGTCATCAGCTATGGAAAGAATAGTTGGAAATTTCAGTTCAGATCAGGCGATGGCTCCCAACATCAAAAAGATGTTAATGGTCGTTGAGGAAGGTAATTCAATCGTTGTAAGCAAAGAAGCATCTGTCAAACCAATCTGAATGTATCAACAAGTTAACCCGTTTTGAGGAGAAAAAGAAGGGTGAAGAGAAAAATTGTTGATCAACACCTTAAAACATTGCCAAAATTTTAATTAGCACATTAGCACATTAGCACATTATTTTCTCCTGGCTTCGAAAAAATCTTTTAACAATGACTCGCATTCATTGGCCAGCAGTCCACCGGCAGTCTGAGTTTTAGGGTGCAAAGCTTCAAAAGCATATTTTTGGAATCCCCTTTTGGGATCAGAGGCTCCCCAAACAATTCTATCAATCTGAGTCCATCCCAAAGCACCAGCACACATGACACAGGGCTCAAGGGTCACATAAAGAGTGCAACCGGTGAGATATTTTCCTCCCAGCCAACCTGTTGCAGAGGTGATGGCAAGCATTTCGGCATGAGCCGTTACATCAGAAAGTTTTTCAGTCTGGTTATAAGCCCTGGCGATAATTTTGTTCTGACAAACAATGATGGCCCCTACCGGGATTTCACCTTCACTAAAAGCTAGCTCAGCCTCAGCCAGCGCCCTTTTCATGAAATATTCGTCATCGAAAGGATGAATCATCTTTTTGTTTTGTAATTTAGCAGCTCGAATATTTAATCGCTTACAAATGTACAGAAATCATACTTGCGGCGAAATACGCATGGGAAATATTGGGCAGGAAGTGATTCTTGCCGGTTGGGTTCAAAGGGTTAGGAATTTAGGCGGAATGACATTCATTGATCTTCGTGACCGTTATGGCTTAACGCAGCTCGTTGTTGATGATCAATCATCTGAAGAAGTTAAAAATATTGCCTCTACGCTCGGTAGGGAGTTTGTTGTTCAGTCCCGCGGAATCGTTAGAGAGAGATCGAGCAAAAATTTGAAAATGGATACCGGAGAGGTTGAACTACACATCTCAGAACTGAATATTCTTAACAGTGCCGCCACACCACCATTCACCATACAAGATGATACCGATGGGGGCGATGAACTGCGAATGAAATACAGATACCTGGATTTGCGCAGGGAAACTGTTCGAAAAAATCTTGAATTACGGGCAAAAATGGCTCATGTGGTGAGAAACTACCTCGACAGCAAAAATTTTATAGAAACAGAAACACCTGTCCTGATAAAATCCACCCCTGAAGGTGCCCGCGATTTTGTCGTGCCTTCCCGTATGAATCCCAACCAGTTTTATGCCTTGCCCCAATCTCCTCAGCTATTCAAACAACTGCTTATGGTAGCTGGTTTTGATCGTTACTATCAGATTGTTAAATGTTTCAGGGACGAGGACCTGAGGGCAGACCGCCAGCCTGAATTTACACAGATCGACTGTGAAATGTCATATGTTCATCAGGAAGACGTGCTGAATATGTTCGAAGGATTGACAAAAAATATCTTTAAAGAACTCAAAGGTCTTGATATAGTTGATTTCCCAAGGATGACGTTTGCCGACGCTTTTGAAAAATATGGCAACGACAAACCCGACCTGCGTTTTGGCATGATGATTCATGAAATGACTGATTTGGTCAAAGGAAAAGAGTTCAAACTTTTTGACGATGCAGAATATGTCGGAGGAATTTGTGCCACCGGCTGCGGTGAGTATACCCGTAAACAGATTGACGCCCTGACTGATTTCATCCGAAAACCACAAATTGGCGGTAGTAGTCTTGTTTATGCTAAAGTGAATGAAGATGGCGCTATTAAATCTTCGGTCGATAAGTTCTATTCGTCCGACGAACTTCAGCGATGGGCTCATCGTCTGGAGGCAAAACCAGGTGACCTTATGTTTATCATTCCTGGCATAAAGGAAAAAACATTGCCTGTGATCTCCTCATTGCGTCTTGAAATGGGACGTCAATGCGGATTAATGGACAAAGAGAATTTCAAGCCTCTCTGGGTGGTCGATTTTCCATTACTTGAATGGAATGAAGAGACAAAACGCTTCTTTGCCATGCATCATCCTTTCACTTCTCCCAAGCCTGAGGATATTGCTTTGCTTGATAGCGATCCAGGCAAGGTAAGAGCTAATGCTTACGATCTGGTTATCAATGGTGTAGAAATTGGAGGCGGTTCTGTTCGTATTTATGACAGTGATTTGCAGGCAAAAATGTTCAAAATTCTAGGCTTTACCAAGGAAGCTGCCGAAGATCAATTTGGCTTCCTGATGAACGCTTTTAAATTCGGAGCCCCGCCTCATGCAGGAATTGCATTTGGTTTCGACCGGCTAGTTTCAATGTTTGCCGGATTGGATTCTATCCGTGATGTGATAGCTTTCCCTAAGAATAATTCAGGCAGGGATGTCATGAACGACTCACCTTCGCCAATTGCGCAGGCACAACTCGACGAATTGTACCTGCAATTGGTAAAAGGAGAATAGTGAATCGGTAAATTATTACACAGAGCGACGCAGAGAAGCACAGAGATCCACAGAGTCAAGAAAAAAAAATCTTAACCTCTGTGTAACTCTGTGCTTCTCTTTCTTCCTCTGTGTAATTTTTTTTACTTCAACAATTATTTGCAAGCATGAATTTTACAATTCTATTTCGCCCTTCAGATTGTTGCTGAGGTAGTATTTGGTCTCCTCATTTGAGAGATTTTGCCCAAGTAGAAACATCAGTTTGGTAACAGCAGCCTCAACGGTGCTGTCCTTACCACTAATGACCCCGGCTTTTTGAAGCTCCATACTGGTTTCATATTGTCCCATCAGCACTTTTCCTCCAGGGCATTGTGACACATTTAACAAAATCAATCCCCTTTTAGCTGACTTTTTGATAGAAGCAATCAGCCAGGGTGCTGTAGGCATATTGCCCGATCCATAAGATTCTAAAACAACACCTCTCAGATCGGGTAATTGCAAAATGGATTCAAAGTAGTAACGGTTGAGCCCGGGAAAAATCTTTAAAATCATCACCCGGTCATCGATGGAAGTATTGATCTTCAGCACTCCCTTGTTTTTTGGATAGTTGATCCTTTCGTAATTGTATACGATGTCAACACCGGCTTTCGCTAACGCCGGATAGTTATGTGAAGCAAAGGCACTGAACTGGGCCGAATCTTTTTTGGTTGTCCGGTTACCACGAAAAAGCTGCGAGTTGAAATAGATGCACACTTCAGGGACTATTGATCTTCCCTCTTTCATGGCAGCAGCAATTTGAACTGCTGTGATTATGTTCTCCTTTCCATCCGTACGCAATACGCCGATAGGCAGCTGTGAACCTGTCATGACAACGGCTTTATCCAGATTTTCGAACATATAACTAAGCGCAGATGCCGTGTAGGACATGGTATCTGTTCCATGCAAAATGACAAAACCATCATACTTTGTATAATTTTTCTGGATGGTTCTTGCCAGCTGTCCCCATATTGCAGGGGTCATGTTTGAAGAGTCGATGGGTGGATTAAAGGTGATGGAGGAGATCGAATAGCCCAATTTATTCAACTCGGGAATCTCATCAAGCAGCATGCCGAACTTCATTGGAGCCAAGGTTTTGGTGACCGGATCTTCCCGCATACCAATGGTACCACCAGTGTAAATAATAAGTATAGCTGCTTTTTCGCGAGTTGCCATTCAATTAGAGATTATCTGGCTCGATGCTTTTTTACAAAGTTATGAGTTATTAGTTATGAGTTATGGATTTGTTGAGAGTTATTTATTTGTTCTTTTAATTGAAGAAAAAATCCTGAGTCCTTCATAACTCATAACTCATAACTTATAACTCATAACTGTTCCTAGAACCCAAACAGCTCCTGAGCATTTCTCGAAGTGATGTCGGCAATTTTATCGACGGATGTTTCATGAAGCTGAGCAATTTTTTCTGCCACCGTCACAATGTAAGAGCATTCATTTCGTTTGCCCCTGTGAGGTACAGGTGCCAACCATGGAGAATCTGTTTCTATCAATAGATGGCTCAGATCGATTTTTCGGATTGTCTCCCCAAGTTCGGAATTTTTAAAGGTGATGATTCCGTTGATCCCAATTTTAAATCCCAATTCAATTATTTGCTCTGCTTGCTCAAAACTCCCGGTAAAACTATGAAATACGCCATGTAAATTAGGAGAGTATACCTTCCTTAATTGTTCCATCACCTCTGTGAAAGAGTCCCTGACATGAATAACGATCGGGAAATTCCGTTCTTTTGCCCAGCCTATCTGTGTGGTAAAAGCCTCAACCTGCTCTTCTAAAAATGATTTGTCCCAGAAGAGATCGATCCCAATTTCGCCAATGCCATAAAACCTCCTCTTCCCAAGCCAATATTCCAGAATTTGTAACTCCTTGCGAAAGTCCTCTTTAACTGACGTTGGATGAAGACCTACCAATGGAAAAAATAGTCCGGGGATGGTATCAGTCAGGTCCATCAGTGGTTTGATGGAAGAGCTGTCGATGTTCGGTAAAACAATACGCTCCACTCCGGCTTCCAAAGCCCTGGTGATTACTTCGTCCCGATCAAGACTGAAATCAGCTGAATAGATGTGCGAATGACTGTCTACAAACATGCTTGCTTATTTTACACAAAAGTAAGCAAGCTGACAATCAGTTAGGTTAAGGGAATGTTATATCTGTAAAAAGAAAAGGGAGTTGCTAGCGGCAACTCCCTTTTCTTTTTACACGAGTCCGAGCGCCAGCATGGCATCTGCTACCTTGACAAATCCGCCAACATTTGCGCCTTTGACGTAGTTGATATAGTTTCCATCTCTGCCGTATTTCAAGCAAGTCTGGTGAATATCGTACATAATAAGATGCAGCCTTTCATCTACTTCCTCTTTTGTCCAGTTGTAACGCATACTGTTTTGTGACATTTCGAGCCCGGAGACAGCCACTCCACCTGCATTAACAGCTTTTCCTGGTGCATAATGAATTTTGTTGTCAAGAAAATAGTTAACGGCACCGGCTGTGCATCCCATGTTGGAAACTTCGCCTATCAGGAAGCATCCATTGGAAACAAGCATTTTAGCATCCGACTCATCCAGCTCGTTTTCCGTGGCACATGGGAGAGCGATATCTACCTTTTGTTCCCAAGGTTTGGTATTTGGGAAAAAATGGCAACCAAATTCCTCTGCATAAGGTGCTACAACATCATTGTTAGTGGCACGAAGGTCAAGCAGATATTCAATTTTGTGTCCGGATATCCCGGCAGGATCGTATATATAACCATCAGGTCCGGAAATCGTTACAACTTTCCCCCCCAATTCGTCAATTTTTGTGATGGCACCCCAGGCAACATTGCCGAATCCTGAAACCGAAACAGTTTTTCCCTTCAGCTCTTTACCCATCTCCTTGAGCATGTGCTCAACAAAATATACTGCTCCAAAACCTGTTGCTTCCGGACGGATAAGTGATCCGCCCCAACCTAGTCCTTTGCCGGTTAATACTCCGGTAAACTCATTTTTGATACGTTTATATTGTCCGAATAGATAACCGATTTCGCGACCTCCGACACCGATATCCCCGGCAGGAACGTCTGTATTCGGACCAATATGACGGAAAAGCTCAGTCATAAATGATTGGCAGAAGCGCATGATTTCATTGTCACTTCTTCCCTTGGCACTAAAATCAGAGCCTCCTTTACCGCCTCCCATAGGAAGTGTTGTCAGACTGTTTTTGAAGGTTTGTTCGAAACCAAGAAATTTTAAAATGCTTAGGTTAACACTCTTGTGGAATCTCAATCCGCCTTTGTAAGGACCAAGAGTACTGCTAAACTCAACCCTGTAGCCACGGTTGATCTCCACTTCACCCAGATCATTCATCCAGGGTACCCTGAACATAATGGTCCTTTCAGGCTCAACCATACGCTCCAGAATTTTGGCTTGCTTGTAACGCGGATTGGCATCGTAGGCATCCCAAACTGTTTCTATGACTTCCCTTACGGCTTGGTGAAACTCATTTTCTCCAGGAGTACGGGATTTAAGTTCCTCCATAAATTTTTCAATTCCGACATTCATGGTTTTTTCGTTTTTAGATGATAATTTTTTTACAAGAATTAGCACTCAAAAGT
>CAIRSO010000113.1 GCA_903881215.1 uncultured Bacteroidia bacterium | reverse complement strand
TCTCATTTTTAAAAAATTCTTCATAGTTCCTCTTTTTACAATATTGGTTCAACTTGAGCAGTTTGCTTCGTCGTTCCTCAAATCTTCCCAAAAGCCTGCTCCAGATCGGCGATCAAATCCTTTTTATCTTCCACTCCGATTGAAACCCTGATTAAAGAGTCCTTGATACCGGCCAGCTCACGCTCTTTGGCAGTAATGGAAGAGTGCGTCATGAGGCCTGGATGTTCAATAAGAGATTCGACGCCACCCAGACTTTCAGCCAGCGTGAAAAGCTCAAGACTTTCGAGAAACTCGACAGCCTCCTTCTCTCCCCCTTTGATTTCGAAGGAGATCATGCCACCAAAACCACTGGCTTGACGCAGGCCGATTTCATACTGAGGATGACTCTTCAATCCCGGATAATAAACTCTGGCAACTTTGGGGTGATTTTCAAGATAAGTGGCAATGGACAACGCATTGGACTGGTGTTTTTCCATCCTCAAGGACAAAGTTTTCAATCCGCGGAGAACCATGTAACAGTCAAAAGGAGAAGGCACTACGCCAAGGGAATTCTGACAGAATTTAAGCCTCTCATACAATGTCTTGTCATTTAGCATGATGGCTCCACCAATCACATCGCTGTGACCCGCAATGTATTTGGTGATACTATGAATCACAATATCTGCACCCAAATCTGCAGGTTTCTGAAAATAGGGCGACAGGAAGGTGTTGTCGACCACCACCAGCATTTTGTGACGATGGGCAATCTCAGCGATTGCTTTGATATCGCAAACTTTCAACAACGGATTGGAAGGAGATTCCAGCCAGATCAGTTTGGTCTCCGGAAGGATCGCCTTTTCAATATTTTCAGGTTGGGAAGCGTCTACCAGAGAGATTTTCGCTCCATAATTTTCCTCCCACTGGTGAAACAATCTTTTGGTACCGCCATAAAGATCATCGAATCCGATTACATGATCTCCCGGCTTCACGAGGGCAAACAACACTGTTGCTTCGGCAGCTAAACCTGAGGCAAAGCCTAAACCATAAGCTGTATTCTCGAGTGATGCATATCTTTGCTCCAAGGCAAAACGAGTTGGATTCTGGCTGCGGGAGTATTGAAAAAATCCGGGATTCTTGACCTCTTTACGGGCATAAGTCGAGGAGAGGTAGATTGGCGCAACAACTTCATTTCTGCTACCTTCCAGAAATTCAGGACGTTCACCCACGTGGATGGTCCGAGTATCGAATGAATGATCGTTTTTAGACATATTTAAAAAAGTTAAGAGTTGAGAGTTGAGAACTGAGAGTTGAGAGTGGGAAAATGTGAGGGTGAGCTGGCAGGGGTAGATGCACCGGTCCCCGAGTGGAGTCGAGGGGTAGCCATCCTGTCTGAATGTAGTGAACTGATGAAAGAAGAGTCAAGTGTCATGAGGACCGTCATTTTCAAATTTTCAAATTCATTCATTTTCAAATTGATTAGTGCTTCTCCGAAAGAAACCGCTCCGCATCTATAGCCGCTTTGCACCCCGATCCTGCAGCGGTGACGGCTTGTCTGTAATGGGGATCCATCACATCACCGCAGGCGAACACTCCGCCGATATTGGTCATAGAGCTGATACCTACAGTTTTGATGTAGCCCACCTCATCGGTTTCGAGCTGATGTTTGAATATCCCGGAATTGGGAACGTGGCCAATGGCCAGGAAGAATCCGTCGATCGGAATATTGACCACTTCTTCGTTTGCTTCACCACTGTTTTTAACAAATACAGCCCCTTCGACGACCATCTGACCTGTGAGTCCTTTCGTCTGATGTTTCCAGAGTATTTCGATATTGGCTGTTTTGAAAACCCGGTCCTGCATCACTTTGGATGCACGCAGCGCATCACGACGAACAACAAGATAAACTTTGCGGCACAATCCAGCCAGGTAAATGGCTTCTTCGCAGGCGGTATCTCCCCCACCAACGACGGCCACATCTTTTCCACGATAGAAGAATCCATCGCAGGTGGCACAGGCGGAAACACCCGACCCTGCATATTTTTTCTCGTCAGGTAACCCAAGATATTGCGCTTCGGCTCCTGTTGCGATGATCACGGTCTCGGCTTCGATGATGTTGATACCATCGATGGTAATTTTGTGCACATGGCTACCAAAATCGGCGGCAGTTGCAAGTCCCCAGCGAACGTCTGTCCCGAACCGAATGGCCTGAGCTTTCAGATCTTCCATCATCACCGGACCGGTCACGCCTTTGGGGTACCCCGGAAAATTCTCGACTTCGGTGGTGGTAGTCAGCTGACCGCCAGGCTGTAATCCTTCATACAACACCGGTTGCAGATTGGCTCTGGAGGCATAAATGGCGGCAGTATACCCGGCAGGACCGGATCCTATGATCAGGCATTTTACCTTTTCAGATACTTTGGGCTCACTGGTGGAGGAGCCTTTTTGACTTTCAGTATTCATCGGTTTGAACAGTTCCATAGTGATGTAATTTTTGCTCAAAATTAGCTAAATTCAATTAGCACGGCAAAAGTTGCTGTTGGATAATAATTTATTTTTTAATTACGTATATTATTTTGGAAAACGGAAAACAGAAGCTATTTTTGCAACCGCTTTCTTTATCAGCATTGTTATTGAAAAGCAGGTCAATTTCGGGGTGTAGCGCAGCCTGGTAGCGTATCCGTCTGGGGGGCGGGGGGTCGCAAGTTCAAATCTTGTCACCCCGACAATTGAAGATCAAGGGGTTAGGCTTAATTGCCTAACCTTTTTTTGTGAATAAGCGCTATATTCCATTTGACAACTAAAAAGCAAATTATATACACATGAATATTTACTAAAATAGACATAAAAAAGAGTAGTAAAAATTTGCAATCAGGACGATTACGTTGTATATTTATAGCCCTTTCGATTTCTTGGAATAGTTGAAGCTAAAAATTAACACCATGAGCAAGCCTGATAATCTGGTGATATATAAAGGCAAATTTTATGCTCCTAAATTTGATGCAGATTCAATGCCAAAAGTACATTCACTCTCCAGTTTTTCTGAGTCGATTATTCTTCGCGACTCGGAAATTGAGAATTCATCTTATGCCGTTGACTGGCAAATGGAAAGCATTGAAATTCAGTTGACCAATAATAATAACGTACTTGATTTCAGTATGCGGAAGTTGGAATCTAAACGTTTTGTTCAGGATGCAATGTCCAAAAAAAATAATCCATATATTCCTGATTGGTAACTCATTCAATGTTCTAAGTCAGTAATTCAGCATCATTTCAGGTAATTAGCGTAAATTTGGAAATGATACTCCCCAATATTGAACCAAAAGGATGGGTGGGCTAAGTTATTATTTGTTGTTTATTTTCAAGATTTTGCTGTGATTTTGTTTTAAGAGACCTGGTATCTAAGATTCAGTTTATGCTTTGTAGCATGGTGTGTTTTCTGGTTAACCAAAATCAAAGCAGCTTTTGCCAGGAACTATATTTTTCGGCCTTGATGCGCAGTGTTCCCAATCGTTTCAAGGCTTCGGTGAGCGTTTCCTGGTTCTTGGCAAAATGAAACCGGATTAAATGGTGAACTTCCTCTCTGAAAAAGCTGGATCCGGGTACGGCGGCGACACCAACTTCACACGCAAGCCAGTCGCAAAATTCGACATCATTGGCAGCACCGAACTCGGAAATATCTACCAATACATAATAAGCTCCTTGCGGAACGGTAAATTTCAAACCCAAGGAATCAAGACCCTTTAAGAAGAAATTCTTCTTTGCAGTATAACTCTCCCGCAATTTGATGTAATAGTCGTCTTTAAATTTAAGTGCCACCACCGCAGCTTCTTGCAAGGGTGCAGCGGCTCCAACAGTCAGGAAATCGTGCACTTTCCGGATTCCATCAATAATAATCGCTGGGGCTATGACATATCCCAACCGCCATCCGGTAATGGAATAGGTTTTAGAAAGGGAACTGCAGGAAATAGTCCGTTCAAACATATCCGGCAATGAGGCGATATAAATGTGCTTAAAAGGCGCATAAACGATATGTTCATAAACCTCATCCGTTATCACAAAAACATCGTATTTGATAGCAAAATCAGCAATAATCTGAAGTTCCGGCATGGTAAATACCTTACCTGTCGGATTGGATGGATTACACAAAATCAATGCTTTGGGCTTTTGTTTGAAGGCATCTTCCAATTCATCAATATTGAAACCGAAATGGGTTGGATTTAAATTAACATAGATTGGAATCGCGCCGGATAATATCGCATCGGCTGCGTAATTTTCGTAAAAAGGAGAAAATACAATCACCTTGTCACCGGCATTGCAAACGGTCAGCATGGAGGCAATCATTGCCTCAGTACTCCCACAGGTAACCACGATCTGGGTATCCGGATTGATTTTGAGTCCCATGAAGTGTGACTGCTTTCGGGCAAGGGCTTCCCTAAAGTTGGCCGCTCCCCAGGTAATGGAATATTGGTGAATACTTCCTCCGGCTACCTTCGTCAGGGCAGCTTTTAATACCTGAGGCGGATCAAAATCAGGAAAACCCTGAGAGAGGTTAATGGCACCATATTTGTTGGCAATCCTGGTCATCCGTCGGATTATAGAGTCGGTAAAAAACTCGGTTCGTTTGCTTAGTTCTGGCATAGAATACTTCAGTTTGGAACAACAATGATATGGATTTTTTCATTGTTGTCGGATTATTAAGTTGAATTGAAGTAAATATTGCGGTTTTTTAAATATTTTGACTGCAGAAGAGGCCATTGGTCGGAATTGTAAAATGCTTAAATCAGAGAGAAAGCCAAAATCAGAATATAAAGAGATATGGGACACAATTAGTTCAGGTAAGAACTGGTATGGTGAATTTGAGAACATTAAGCAAAGTTGACCTGATCAGTGAAGCCGGAAATGCAAAAGAACTCCTAACACTTCTAAAAACTGAATATTTCAACCTCATTCTGCTCGACATTTCAAAAGACTCACGAGCAGCTTTCCTCCCGCGAATTCGACATAATGATAAAAATTGCGAAAAGGAAAAAGCCCAAGGATATCGGGGATGAACTTTTCATATCTGCCAAAACGGTATGCTTGTACCGAAACCGCAATATGGAGAAAATGGAACTCAATACCAATTCAGCTATCATCAGGTACTGCCTCGATCACAAGCTGATCTAGAAATTTCACCAAGACAATACTCCGCAAAAGCAGAAATCCCGCCTGGAATATCTTGTAGGTGTTTTCCCTACAATGGAAATAGTCTTACCTTACATTTCGAAGGACTAAAACTTACATTTTTTGTATTTTTAAAGAAATACTTTTGAACAATATATAACATAAAATTGTTATAAAGGTATTGTTGGCAGATGATTAAAATTTTATAATTACCCGTCTCCCCAAGCTGTTAAGCGGGCAGAGTCAGGTAGAAATTGTAGGAACTGTGAATAATGGAACCGATGCATTGGAAGCACTGAGGGTACTGAAGCCCGATCTGGCCATTGTCGATATTCAAATGCCGGGATTAAGCGGACTGGATGTACTAAGGGAGATCCGTAAAGTAGACAAAAGGGTCGAATTCATCGTATTCACTCTTTTTTCATCCGAGTTGTATCAACTGTTAGCCATGCAACTGGGAGCTGATTACTATTTCAGCAAGGTGACTGATTTTAACAAAATATTACCAGCGATAACAGAATTGCTCAATAAATCGGCCTTGGCATAGGCCTTTTCTGAAAGCCATTCGCAAAAGCATTCGACAGAACAACATCAAAGACAACATAAAAAAACATAAAATTCAACATCGAAGAAATTCAAATTATAAAGCACAACTGCAACATGAAACCTTTAGGAACACCCTCTCATCGGAAACGATGAGAGGCTACCAAGGTTCACGAAAACAGAAAAAATTAAAAGCAAATGAAAATTATCAAGGCGGTAAAAATAGCAGCATTGTTGGCAGTGATTCTGCTGGGGGGGAATGTGGCGCAGGGGGCAACATATTATTCTGTTGCAACAGGAAACTGGGCTGCAGCGGCAACTTGGTCCACAACCTCAGGAGGAACTCCGGGATCAGTTGGAGTTCCTGCTACAGGACCTGTCGCTGGGGATCTTGTGAACATTGAAGGAGGATTTACAGTCACTGTGGGTGCAACTGCTGCATGTGCAACCCTTAATATTGCCAGCGGCTCAACACTAACCTTAGGTGCATTTGGAATCACTGTATCTGGTGCAACTACCATAAACGGCACTCTTACTCACAATAGTGCAACAGGAACAAAGCTTTATTCTGGGCTTGTCACGATCAATTCGACGGGAAACTGGAACAACACAGGCAATTCCCCAATCAATTTTAGGGGTGGTGTTACCAATAACAGCGGAACATTTACTGCAGGAACAGGTGTTTATACTTTTACTACCAATGCACAAGCGATTTCGGGAACAATTTCGATTCCTAGCGTTACCGTTACAACAATTACCTTAACCAACAATGGAACATTGACTGTAGTAACGGCGCTAGCTGGTACCGGTGGACTAACAAACAGTGCAACAGGAACACTTAATATTGGCGGTCTTTCGACTACTGGAATTTCTGTTTCTACTCTTACTGCAACTGCCGCCGGAAATACCGTTAACTATACCGGCGCAGCGCAGACAGTTAAACAAACGACTTACGTTAACCTTGGCCTATCGGGAACCGGGGCAAAAACTACAGCAGCAATTACTGTTAATGGTGTTTTCGATGTAGGTGGGGCTGCAACTGTTGTCCCTTCTGCAGCTCCAACTTTTGGGGCAGCGTCCACAGTGCAATTTTCTAAAACAGCTGCATACACTGCCACTACTACATCTTTACCAACTGCATTTGCAGGAACAGGT
>CAIRSO010000112.1 GCA_903881215.1 uncultured Bacteroidia bacterium | reverse complement strand
GAGCATCAAGAATAACCACTTTTAGCATTTGATATAAAAATTAGATGAATTGATTTTCTAATTTCAGATTTCGTGTTTGGAAAGTATTTTTTTGCAGAAATAGAACCTATTCGCGACTTGATTAAACTTGAATTTAATATAGATTCATGTTCTTAATTTTCGATTACAAAATTCAGGATTCATATATTTTTTTATCCCCATAATTATACCTGCGAATATTGGAATTGGGTCACTTATACTTCCCTCCTGAAAGTGGAGATCTTTTTCAAAGAATTTAAACCACGAAGGTTTTGCTTTAAAGCGTTCATTACTAAAGATAAACCAAAGAACATCCATTGATAAATAGCGCAATTTTTGTCCAGCTTTGAAGATATTCACAGGCTTTGATAGGCCTAAACAATCTCTTAATATAATTTCAGGAAAATTAATATTCGATATATAAGCTGCATGAATACTAGCAGGAATTCTGGGGTTTATCTCTATAATTTTGAATCCATTTGTGTTGATGTCCTGTATTATATCAAAATCAGCAAATCCATGCCAATTCATACAATCCAATGTCTTCTTACAGATATCTACAAGCTCTTGATTTTCAATAACAATGCAATATGAACCTGTTCCTCCTTTAACAGGAAAATATCTGATTATCTTTATGGCTACTGAATGTGAATAATCTCCATTTTCATAGCGGAAAAGCATCACATTATAATAGACTCCAGAATGATTAACATATTCCTGTAATGTTGAGTCACCAAATTCTTTTTCAATTGTTTTGTATTTATTCTTCAGTTCATTCAAATTATTCACATATTTTATACCTAATGCCCCTGACGAAAAATTGGGTTTTATAAGTGATGGAAATCCAACGTATTCGGCCGCCTTCTCTATATTCATTTTTGACAAGCCTGCTGTCCGGGGGTGAGGTAGTCCATTCTCTTTGCATAGTTCCATTAGCATTTCTTTGTTATGTGCTTTTACAAACAAATCAAAGCTTGGTATGGCAACTTTAACACCAGATCTTTCTATTTCAGTTTTGTTTTTGCTTAACAGCTCGGCACTATCGTTAAACAATGGAATAATTACATCTTGTTGATTATTTTTCAGGAATGAGATTAGAAATTTCAGGTATTTTGAGTTGTCATTCTTTATTGTTGGACATATCAACTTTTGATCCGGATATCTACTCGTATAACCATAGGAAATTTTTAGCTCACAGAAAACGGTTAAGTGTACATTGCTCAATTCTTTTAATGATTTAGCTACAGAAATACACTGAACAGTATGTCCATCCAGGAGTAATACATTGTATTTTAAATTCATTTCAAATCGTGTGTAACTGCAGTATGTGCTTAAAATGAATATTGTCGTATTTTGACTTGTTTCTTAATACTTGCCTTGAATGACCTTACGAGCTGATGTGCGGTAATCGAAGTTTAGTTAATAGCCAGATATACTGCGGGATATGTTTAATGTACCAAATGAATTCTTTCATTGGGTTTCTGGCAAATCGCCAAAAAATTCCTTCCAGTCCCAGTAGTTGAAAAATTCGGGGTGGGTGTTTGTATTCTCCAAGAAAAAACCTAAAAGCAGCCCCAACACCAATGAAAATTCCTTTATCACAATGTTTTATCAATTCAGCACTTAAATAATCTTGCTTGGGGGCTCCAACTGCAACCCAAATAATGTCAGCACCTGAATTCATTATTCTATGTGCAATGCCTTGGATATCAAAATTATCTATTGAGACGAAAGGAGGAGAATAATATCCTGAAATAATAGTC
>CAIRSO010000111.1 GCA_903881215.1 uncultured Bacteroidia bacterium | reverse complement strand
GAAGCTCTTCCCCTTCGTAAGGGTTTACGATGCTATTGCGTCGGAAGGGTTCCCTGAAATGTTTAGGATCGAAGCATCAAACGACCCCAATTTTAAAAAAGTGGTTCTGATTGCCGACAAGTCGAGAGGATTCCCTGACCCGGCCGACAAAGTCTGTACCTTCGGAGTTGACAGTAAATTGCAGTCAGGCATCCTAAAAAGATATGTCCGGATTACTGCCATCGGTCTTCGTCAGCAGCATCTGGCATTTACTAAAATCGATGTGCTCTCAAAGGGGATAAATATAGCTGAGGGATGCAAAGTGTCTGACTCAGCATACGGTGATTTGGAGAAAAATGTGCTCACACGTGCGGCGCGCCCCAATGGCGAGGGCGTGGTAAACAATAATCCGCAAAATGTGATTCCCCGGGCGCAGTGGAAACCGGTTCCAAATAAAATACAAGTTCCTGATAGTAAATCAGTTTCCCTAAAAGAAGGAATTTTTAAAACCACCGTAGATAACAATATTGACTATCTGATGTCGACCTTTACGGAGGATGAACTAACCCGAAACTTCAGGGTACGGGCAGGAAAAGAGGTCGAACCGTATAATGAAAAGCTGAGCAGGCAGTGGATGTACAACCTTCCCGGTTCAGAAGCAGGAAGGTTTTTAATGGGAGCCGGCAATACCTTAAGATGGCAGGAAAATGCACCGCTTCGTACCCGGATGGATAAAATTATTGATGTAATTGACGACTGCAAGGAGGAGGATGGCTACATGATGGCCTACAAGAAAGAGGATATATTTGTTTCTGAAAATGGGGCATATGTAAGGTCCTGGTTGACTCACGGCTTGTTGGATGCCGGATATGCCGGCAACGGGAAGGCATTTGGGTTGGTTCGTGGTTTCTACGACTGGTTTGACAATTGCCGGTATTTACCTGAATTGCTGCGCCGTTCGGGACAGGGCCCGCAAGGGATTGTTTCCATCACGCGTACCTATTTTTCACCGGTAGGGAAAAGTCAGGATATAGAGACCGTCCAGCAGTATTTTCAGGAGAATTATTTCATGGAAGGGCTGGCCAAAAGGGAGAAATCGATCATCTGGCGCTATCCCTACGACCGTCCGCACAATTACCTGCTTACCGCCATTGAACCCTATTTTGATCTTTACAGGGCCACAGGCGACGGGAAGTATCTTGAAGCAGTGAAAGGTGCCTGGGATTTGTACAAAGAAAACTGGCTTCACATCAATGGTTCCATTGCCATTTGCGAAGGAACGGAACTTTATCCGCCCAAATCCTATTTCCTTACCCGTCACACCGGAGAACTTTGTGGCAGCGTTTTCTGGATCAAACTGAATCAGCGTTTTCATTTAATAAATCCCGAAGAGGAGAAATATGTGAATGAAATCGAGAAATGTATTTACAATGTAGGCATAGCCAATCAAAAGGGAGTAGATGGCATTCGCTATTTCAACAGACTGGTCGGGCAAAAAGACCAGGTACACGGACCATATGTTCAAAAAATGAATTCGTGCTGCGAGGGACAGGGCACCCGGTTGTATGGCTCATTGCCGGAATACATCTATTCCATTGCCGATGACGGAATCTATGTGAATCTGTTCGCAGCTTCACAGGTTAAATACGCGGTGCATAAAGATTCCATGCAATTGAATATGACTACGAAATTTCCTTACGATCCAAAGGTTCAGTTGTCAGTAGGCGCCAGTAAACCTTTACAGGCAAAGATCCGGATTCGGATCCCTTCGTGGGCAGCAAAACAAATGGCTGTTTATGTCAACGGAAAGAAGACCATAACCGGCAATCCGGGTACGTTTGTAAACCTTTCCAGGGAATGGAAAAATGGCGACGTCATCTCTTTTGAATTGCCCATGAATTTCAAAGCGACCCGCTATGAAGGTTCTGAAAAAAACTACAACGATGGACAACATTATGTGTTGGAATATGGTCCGGTCATGATGGCCGCTCTCAACGTTGGCAACCCGCAAAAGGAGATCGGCATCCACGCAAACGCCGAGAAGCTGGTTAAAAGCATGAAGTCTATTCCGGGCAAACCGCTCTGTTTTTCTGTCGAAGGCAATAAAGACCTCCAGTACAGACCGTATTTCGAGTTACAGGACGAACTCTTTAGCTGTTACCCGCTTATATCTGAAAAATAAAAGCAGCGAAGGCCAATCAAAATCATCGATTGGCCTTTGCTTCTTCTGTGTTGCTTTTTAT
>CAIRSO010000110.1 GCA_903881215.1 uncultured Bacteroidia bacterium | reverse complement strand
TATGGATGGCTCGATCATGACGATTGCAGATGCTCCGTGGCCTGGTCTCACACCTGATTTGCTGTCAGTATTTCTGGTAGTAGCCACTCAGGCGCGCGGGTCGTTGCTGATTCACCAGAAAATGTTTGAGAGCCGCTTATTTTTTGTTGATAAGCTAATTGATATGGGAGCCAGGATTATTTTGTGTGATCCTCACCGGGCTACCGTCATTGGCCTCGACAGGCAATTACCATTGCATTCCGCAAATCTGGTTTCCCCGGATATCAGAGCTGGTGTTGCACTATTAATAGCCGCACTCAGCGCTGAAGGCACCAGTATTATGCATAATATAGAACAAATCGATCGCGGCTATCAGAATATTGACAGCAGATTGAACGCTGTTGGTGCTTCCATAAGGAGAATATAGTTATCCTGGCCGCTTCTGCCATATTGTCGGACTTTTGAGTTGGCAAATAATTTGAAGTTGCCAAAATACTTATTAAACAATTTAATGCTCAGGAAAACAAATGGATTCAGATGAAATGACCATGGCCGAAACTTCAGAAGAGAACACAGATCAGGTAATTCAGGAAAAAAGTAAGAAGAAGAAATTTGCTGTCGGCGGGCAAAGAAAAGAATTGGAAGAGATGGCCAACAAGCTCATCGAAATGAACGATAAATACCTGCGTTTAACCGCCGAGTTTGATAATTATCGCAAGCGCACTTTAAGAGAAAAGATGGATTTGACCAGAATGGGAGGAGAAAACGTGCTGGTGAAAATTCTACCGGTTGTTGACAACCTCGAGAGGGCTATATTATCGATCAGGTCGACAAGCGAAATTGACGCTGTAAAAGAAGGAATTGAGCACATATATGCGAATTTTCGCGATTTTCTGAAGCAGAATGGTATTCAAGAGATTGAGTGCCTGAATCAGGATTTCAACAGTGATATTCAGGAAGCTCTGACAAAGATTCCGGCTCCGGATCCGTCACAGAAGGGCAAGGTAGTTGATGTAATTGAAAGAGGTTACTATCTGCATGACAAGGTAATCCGTTATGCAAAAGTTGTTGTTGGAGATTAATGCCGGTAAAAAAGTAAAATGACAAAAAGAGATTATTACGAAATACTGGGTATTTCAAAAAGTGCCACACCTGAGGAGATAAAGAAAGCTTACCGTCAGCAGGCGATGAAATGGCATCCGGATAAGAATCCCGGGAATAAAGAAGCAGAAGACAAGTTTAAGGAAGCTGCTGAGGCCTATGATGTATTGTCCGATGAAAATAAGAAGGCCCGGTATGACCAATACGGACACGCTGGTTTGGGCAATGGCGGTGGTGGTTTCGGAGGTGGCGGAATGAATATGGATGACATCTTCTCTCATTTCGGTGATATTTTCAGCGATATGGGTTTTGGTGGATTCGGAGGTTCATCCAGAGGTCGTCAGCGTCAAGTAAATCACGGGACCAACCTTCGGGTAAAGGTCA
Organism: uncultured Bacteroidia bacterium; assembly: GCA_903881215.1. GTDB lineage: Bacteria > Bacteroidota > Bacteroidia > Bacteroidales > Prolixibacteraceae > CAINVV01. Next base: position 1,069 of record CAIRSO010000110.1, on the reverse strand, counting down.
AACTCACTCTGGAAGAAATTGTTAAGGGAGCAGAGAAAAAGATCAAGGTGAATAAATATGTACCTTGTGACTCATGCAATTCCACAGGTGCAGCCAATGGATCCTCCTATTCCACTTGTACCACCTGTAATGGACGGGGCCAGGTAACACGTGTTGCGCATACCATACTGGGACAGATGCAGACAACTTCGGTTTGCCCGGCTTGTGGAGGAGAAGGAAAGATAATAACCCAGAAATGCACATCCTGCTATGGTGAAGGAATGATAAAGGGTGAAGAGGTAATCAAAATAAATATACCTGCTGGTGTTCAGGAAGGCATGCAATTATCGATGAGCGGCAAGGGGAATGCTGCACGCAGGGGTGGCATGAATGGTGATTTACTCATCATGGTGGAAGAGGAAGAACATCCAGATCTGACTCGCGATGGCAATGATTTGGTATATAACCTATTTGTTTCCGTTCCAGATGCAGCTATGGGTTCAGCGGTTGAAATCCCTACAGTAGACGGTAAGGTGAAGGTTAAAATTGAACCCGGCACTCAACCAGGTAAAATATTAAGACTAAGAGGTAAAGGGATACCCGAATTAAACGGTTATGGCAAAGGTGATCTCTTAGTGAGAATCAATGTCTGGATTCCAAAATCGATTACAAAAGAAGAACGTAAGATGATGGAGGAACTCAATAAATCAAACAATTTTGCTCCAAATCCAACCACTGCTGAAAAGAATGTATTTCGAAGGATGAAAGAGATGTTTGATTGAACTGGTAATGTAACAAATTAGAATATGAATAATTTCCTGTTAGCCAACAATATAGTCAAGCAATTTTCGAATCATCTGGCTTTAAACAATGTTAGCATTAACATTCCGGAAGGGAGTATTTTCGGACTACTTGGACCAAATGGAGCCGGTAAAACAACATTAATACGGATTATTACCCAGATAACTGCTCCTGACCAAGGAGAGGTGCTTTTCCGCGGGAAGAAAATGACCATGGATGATGTATATCATATTGGGTATCTTCCTGAGGAGAGAGGTTTATATAAAAAAATGAAAGTTGGCGAACAGGC
>CAIRSO010000109.1 GCA_903881215.1 uncultured Bacteroidia bacterium | reverse complement strand
CCAATTTTTCCACAAAATCAGAAATCAGGCACTTCTTCCTGGCCGGAGGAATGCTCTTCAACCTAAGCAATTTTTTGAAGTTTAAACCAACCGTCATGGCACGAGTGGTAGCAGGTGCACCCTTTGAATTCGACCTCTCTGCAAATTTGCTTTTGGGCAACAGAGTCTGGCTGGGGGGTATGTACCGTTCCGGAGATGCAGTGAGTTTAATGGTTACATGGATTGTCAATCAAAATTTACGCATCGCTTACGCCCATGATTTCACAACAACTGAGTTGAGCAATTACCAAAAGGGAGTCCATGAGGTCATGCTAACATACGAAATAGCCCTGGCCAGACGTAAATACATTTCCCCAAGGTATTTCTAGGGTTTTTGTAGTGAATCGATAGTGAGAATGTAGAAAATTAGTAAGATACAAGACTATGAATGTAAAATATTTCCTAACGCCGTTGATGCTCATTATAATATCATTGGTCGGAAACGCACAGGAGCGGGACTCGCGCATTTTCGAGGAACCCGTTCTGAAAATATCAGAAGTGAAAACGAATACCATTCGGAGTGATTTCGGCCCGGCTGTTGTCATGGACTCTCTGTATTTTACATCCTACAGTGATAAAATTCTTGGTCAACCGGATAAGAAACTGAGAAAAAATGCATTTTACGACCTTTACCGGGCCAAGATTGACATGAATGGAAATACGGTTAGCAAACGCGAACCGATCCTGGAGTTTTTGACAAAATACCACGATGGACCAGTATCTCTTTGCGAAAGAACAGGTGAACTTTTTGTGACACAATCGGATAACACTACGGCTGCCGAAGCTACCAAAATGTCTACCCGTGACACCATCAGGCTACGAATTGTCATTGCCAAACAGGTGAAAGGCAAATGGACCTCGATCATCCCTTTCCCTTACAATAACCTTGCCTATTCTGTAGGACATCCCGCCATATCTTTAACCGGAGACACCCTGGTTTTTTCGTGCGACAAGAAAGGTGGATTTGGAGAAACTGATCTTTATTATTCAATCCGGAAAGATGGTTTATGGGGATGGCCGGTGAACATGGGAGACAAAATAAATACAAGCGGGAAAGAGGAATTTCCATTTATCACACACAACAAAAGCGGTGGTTCCTTTTTAGTCTTTTCGACCAACGGCAGATTTGGACTAGGTGGTCTGGAACTTTTTTATAGCAGTTTTTCCTTGGATAACTTAAAGGTTGAGCATTTTGACGCACCACTCAATAGCCCGCATGATGATTTTGCCATGGTGATACAACCGGATGCTGAATTTGGCTACCTGACCTCCAATCGACCCGGCACAGGTAACGATGATGTCTACAAGTTTGATTTTAAAAAGGTCTTCAAGTCTGGCGTTGATATTATTTTTCCGGTCAAGGAATTATATTTATACAACAGAAAAACAAATAATCCGATTTCGGGTGGAATGATACGCTCTTGCGATAAGCAAATATACCTCTCTGATCAAAGAGGAGAAATAGATATGCTGACTAAAACGACCGGGGATTGTGAAGTAATTGCCAGTAAAACAGGATACAGCGAGGTGAGTAAAATTCTGGTAGCTAAGGTGGTGAAAAAAGGGGAAGTCAACCGTGATACAATTTGGATGGTTCCTGCTCTTGGAACGACCATTACACTTAAGAATATTTATTATGATTATGATAAGTGGGATATACTACCCGAATCTGCCAAAGAACTTGATGTGCTTGTATCTTTCATGAATGAAAACCCCGATTTGAAAGTACTCCTAACTTCACATACCGATAGCCGGGGGAATGATCTTTATAATCTTAAGTTATCGCAACGACGTGCCGGGTCTGCTGTAAAATATGTTGTTTCGCATGGCATCAGCTCAGGACGGATTACAGGGATTGGCATGGGTGAGACACAATTGGTGAATACTTGCGCCAATGGGGTGAATTGCACGCCACAGGAGCATCGTCAAAATCGTCGGACTGAAATATTTATCCCCGAATTTGGCAAAGCAAAAGATGTGCCGCAGACAGAAGGCCAATATTCGGGAAAGAAGGATGATGTCCAAGCCATACCTGAAATTAAAACCAAGGCCAAATCCAAAACTGAGAAAACTGTTACCAGTGCGAAGGCTAAAAAGATTATAGCCCCTCTTGAGCCTTTAAAAAGTGCTCCTGGAATAGAAAAGGGACCATCGATCACCGTCAGCAACAGGAAGTATTTCCTGATCATACGGTCTTTTGAGACGAAAGCTCAAGCTGAAGAATGGATAAAAAGCCACAGCGTGGATCTTAACGGTATTCAAATTCTTGGAGAAAAACGTCCATACAGGATGGGCTACAACTATGTGAATTTTAAACAGGCAAAAGAAGCAAGGAATAAATACCTTAAAAAATTTCCTGATTGCTGGATCTATAAGCAATAAGATCTTAAGTGGGATCTCCTTCCTGTGGCTTTTTGAAAACTAAAAATCATTTTCGCTTGGTTGCCATTTTTGAAGCGAATCGTCTGCTTTTGGATCAAGATATTATCTAGAATTATTCTAAAATACTAAATTCAAATAGTTATCTATTTGAACATAAGCTTTTACCTGTTAATGTATTGTAGTTTTCATAATAATTTTCCT
>CAIRSO010000108.1 GCA_903881215.1 uncultured Bacteroidia bacterium | reverse complement strand
CGAAGGTTTGCCTCTACCATAAATTTATCTTTGTAATTGTAATTCAACCGTCCAAAATAACTCTGTGTAGCCCAATGGCTGATTGCATCACTAACTGAAGGCACCGGATTGGTTGAAGTCGAAATAGAAGGAATTGCATCTGTGATCAGGTTGCTATTGCCGCCTGAAAGGGAACTGTAATTGTTGAGTTCCTCCTGATACCCAACTAAAGCTTTCAGATTATGGCTGCCTAAAGTCTTCTCATACGTTGAGTAGGCATTAACTGTGTGGTACTTTTTTATGCTGTATTGTTCAGAAACTTTATTGGGATTTCCGTAAGCGACATAGGTAGTATTGTCGACCAGATAACCATAAATTGTTGGCTGGTGGTTAAAGTATTTATAAGCTTCTGAATTGAAACTATAATCAACGAATGCTTTCCATCCTTTGCTCATGGTAAACTCACCGCCCAAAGTATTCCAACTGGTATTCCAACTATCTTTGGTTCCGCCCTGAAGCATTCCCATCAATTGATTTCTCGCAAATAGGTGGCCGTTAGGATCATAAACAGGGGTGGTTGGCCAACAGGTAGAAATTAGTGTGTACAAATATCCTTTCCCATTGTTGGATTCAAAGTTAAGGTTTGGAAATTGACGCTCCCTAACACTGTATTTGCTATCCCATTTGAATTTGAACCAGTTGGTTACCTCTGTCTCCAAACGGACATTCAAATTGAATTTTTTAAGATTGTCACTTCCCCAGGCAAGCAAACCATCCTGATCATTGTATCCGCCTGATACATAAAAGGATGTCTTGTTCGTTCCGCCATAAATGCTGATGTTGTGCGTTTGGCTTAAAGCATTGTTTTTGTACCAAACTGATGGCCAATCCGTATTGCCATTAGCATAGTTATTGGCTCCCCATTTCATGTATGATGCGCTGGTGGTAGCGTAGCGCTGATTGGATGGTACGCTGGTTGGATCGGCTGCCCATTTTTTTATTAGATCGAGTTGTATCGCACTAAAATAAGGAACTCTTCCCGCATTGGTATAAGCAGTATTCCACATCGTTGCAAAATCAGTAGAATTCGCCATGTGCGGCAATGACACAGGAGAATTGAAACTAAAATTATTGGAATAATCCATTTTGATCTCCTTATTCTTTGAACCTTTTTTTGTGGTGATCAAAACAACCCCAAACGCAGCCCTTGCACCATAAATAGCAGAGGAAGCGGCATCTTTCAATACTGAAACACTTTCTATATCGTTCGGATTGACATCCTGCATGTTCATTGGGACATTGTCTACCAAAATATATGGCTGACCTCCTGAGAGACTTCCCATACCCCTGATGTTCCAGCTGCGATTTTCTCCCAGCTCACCGCCACGGGCTGTAGTTGAGACGTTTAGGTTGGCTACAGTTCCCTGCAATGCTTGTGATATATCAGTTAATGGTCTGTTCTCTAATGCTTTATTTGTTACAACTCCTACAGAGCCAGTTAGATTAATTTTCTTCTGCGTGCCGTAACCAACCACCACAACTTCGTCAACACCTACAGACTCTTCTGCAAGCGTTACATTCACAGTGGATTGATTACCAATTTTGACTTCCAGTGACTTCATTCCCACAAATGAGAAGACTAAAGTGGCATTCTCAGGGACACCGGAAAAGGTGAAAGTCCCGTTGCTATCTGTAATTACGCCTTTTGCACTTCCTTTTACCACCACAGTGACTCCGGGAAGTGAGTTTCCATTGGCATCTGTCACTTTACCGGTTATGATTTTTGTGGGCAGCGGAAGGTCTGCGGCTCCTTGGGTCTTGATAACTATATCCTTGTCCAGTACACGAAAATCGAGCCCGGTTCCTTTTAATACATTGTTCAGGATCACTTCAATAGATTCATTCTCAAAGTCAGTAGAAACCCTGGTATCAGCAGGTATCTGTTCGTTTTTGTAAAAGAAATCGAACTCTGATTGATCCTGAATGGCTTTAAAAACTTGCTGCAAGGATACATTTTCAACCCTAAGGTTCAACTTCGTTTTTTGAGAATAAACCGATGCTGAAACATGGAGAAGTGAAACAAAAAGAAAAAATACAATCAGTCGCATAGTCATCCAAATTTTTTGCACCATTTCCCGGCTAGAGGAGATGTCATGCATTAATTTATTTTTCATACTTTTGTTTTGGTTTAAAAAAGTTTTAATTTATTAAGACTTGAATTTGAACGGAGGATGGTGGTACATTCTCCGTTTTTTTAGTTTTCGTTGTGCTTTATAGATTCACCTCCCTCTTCTTAGTTTGATTTATAATGAATTTTTGACTTTCTATTTGCGGGTAATTACTATTTTGTCTGATTCCATCTTGTATTTAATTGGCAATGACTGACTTAACAAATCAAGAAAGTGTTTGGCATCCTTGTTGCGCTTGATCACACCTGAAAAGTGCATCTCCCTGAAATATGTTTCATCGGCAGTGATCTCCACATCGTACCATCGTTCTACGACTTTAAAGACTTCACTCAGGTCTTCATTCTGAAATTCATAGCGGCCATCTTTCCAGGAGCTGAAGCTCAAGGGATCAACCTTGACAACGATCAGCTTGTTACTGTTTATGTCAAAAATACTCTGTTGACCCGGTTGAAGCAGTGCAGTTTGGTTGCCAGCCAGCAGCTTGATCTGTCCGGCTTCAAGGGTTGTTTCAATTTCACCGGAGTTGTCGTAAGCCCTGACGTTGAAGGTGGTTCCGAGCACCTCGATCTGCTGGCCTTTCACCTCAACACGGAAGGGACGATTCGCGTCTTTGGCAACAGAAAAGAAGGCTTCCCCGCTTAGTTTAACCACACGCTCCGTCGTACTAAAAACGGACGGAATGGTGAGATGCGTATCCGAATTGATCCAAATTCGTGTACCGTCGGCCAGAAATACCTGGTTAACCTGACCTTTGGGGACAAAAATCTCCTGCATGGTAATTTGTGGTGGCTTTTGTTCCTGCTTTAGGGTGATAAACCTGGTGGCCCAGCCCAGTCCGAAGGTGACCAGAAGCATGGCAGCCATCTGAAGCATCCGGCGGAAAAGAATGCTTTTTCTGGGTGAAATACCTTCAATGCGCTTTTTGAAAAGTTCCAGTTCAGGAATAGCATCGTATTTTTTTCTGTTGGCATGGAAACCGGTCGTATCCCAGATATCTTTTTCGGCGAAAAACCGCTTTTCGTTCTCGGGTGACTGGAGCATCCATTGCTGAAGCTGCTTGTTTTCTGCTTCAGTGGTCTGATCCTGAAGATATTTCTGTATGAGTGATTCGATTTCCGGCATTGTTTTTGGTTATTTACAACTCTATGATCGGAAGAGAGGCAAATACCCTACCTGAGGAAGAGGAAATAATGTGGAAATTGGGAAATATGAAAATATGAAAATATGGAGAGGACGAGTCATTTACTCTTTCCAATGGTTCTAATTCTTGCAGATCTTCTATTCTTGTGGATGATACCAAGAATTAAAATTTCAGATTGTTTTATTTTAAAGATGATATACCAACTAAGGCTCTTAGGGCAGGTTCTGTTATTCTTAACGAATATTTTCCTGAAGCTTCTTTCTTTGTTGTGCCCATCGTTCTTTGGATTCGGTTTTGCCAATTGTGGCTGAATTTTCAGAATACTCAATCCATCTTCTAAAATCCTCATCGCTAATATTCTCGCCAGGCAAGGCGTATGAATTCAGATCTGGTTCTTTTACAATTCGGATCAAATCTTTCTTTTCTAAATCCTGAAGAGCTTCCAGGGAGTTGTTTCCTTTAAGTTCTATTGTCAATACCTGCATTTTATTCGTATTGTATGATATAGTTTTTCTCATGTTTGTATCATGTAAATATAATACTTCTAATCCTGATAGTTTCTATTAAAAGGAAGTTTCAAGTGTAGCTGAAAAACAGTAGAAAATTCAAAATTATTCAATCAATTCTTAATTTTTAAAAAAATGCGACGATAAAAACAGCAGCAGCGGCAAATAATCCTTCATTTCGGTGCGGATGGTGGAGAGGGCTTTGGAGATTTGCTTCTCGACGGCTTTCACGGATATATCAAGTTCTTCGGCAATTTCTCTGTTTTTTTTGTTTTCAAACCGGCTCATCACAAAGATTTGACGGCAACGTTCGGGCAGCTGACGGATAACGTCATTGAGCTTATCTTCCAGTTCCTGTTCAATTAAACTGCTCTTTTCATCCATATAATATTGCAGTTCCCTCTCCTGAAGCAACTGCTTGACAGATTCCGCATGTCTGCTTCTAACTTTTTGCTTTTCAAGATACTGAAGGCAGCTATTCCGTACCATCGTAAAAATAAGTGCATTGATGGATTGGTTGACCACGATGGTTTGATTGGTCCAAAGCTTCACAAAGATATCCTGCACGATGTCTTTGGCCACTTCATCATCGACGAATTTTGCAGCATAGTAAAACAGCGGCCTTGAGTATTGTTTGAAGAGTTCATCAAACAACAGCGGGTTTTCGCTGTTTACCAACAGCCCTTTGTGAATGAATTGATACATATTCCGTAAAAGAATTAAGGGAAAATCCTGTAAATGTTCTTTCGGTGATCAAAATCGACAAAGAAGAGCGTATCGTCCT
>CAIRSO010000107.1 GCA_903881215.1 uncultured Bacteroidia bacterium | reverse complement strand
CATCCTCATCAAGGTCGCCAACACCGGATCCGGTTGAATAGCCATTCATTTCTGCCCCATAGACTGCAGTAACATCTTTATAAAACAAGCCACTGATATTTTTGTACAAAATGTTTGATCCTACATTTGAAAGATAGATATCCTGATACCCATCAAGGTCAAAATCGGCAAAAACCGCACCATTTGACAGGTATACATTTTTCTCAAGATAACTGGCAGAAACGTCCTTTAAAATACCATTGCCATCATTGAGATAGATTTTATTTTCATCGTTTTTGTTGGCAATGAAGAGGTCGGGTAAACCATCATTGTTGATGTCTGCGAAGGTAGCACCATTGCTTTTAACAGGAGGAGCCTTGATCACGTCTGTTTGATCGGTTATGTCCAGAAATTTTATTTTTCCCTTTTGGGATTCATTCAAATAAATTTTATTCCTGCCATACCAGAAAGTTATGCACAAGTCGGGGTATCCATCTCCATTGACATCACTAAAAGAAGCACATGATCCTCCTGAAATTGTTTCGAGACCTGAACTCGTTGTTAGGTCAGTAAAATGGCCAGTACCATCATTTTGAAAAAATTTATTCGAACTATTTTCACTTGTGACATAAAGATCAACATTGCCATCCAGATCAACATCGGCAAAAGCTGCTGCTGTTGAACGATTAAAATCCTCACAGGCCCGTTTGGACTGATATGATACGTCCCTAAAAACGCCGTTGCCGTTGTTCAGCAAAAGCTTATTTCTTGAATTCAGGTAACATATGTAAACGTCTTCATCCCCATCATTATCGACATCTGCTACTGTTACACCAAGTTTCAATTCTGCATAGCCTGATTCACTTTTGGTATCAAAAGTTCCTTCAGATTTGCGAAGAAATCCCTCCTCTCTGAAAAAATTTCCTTTTATGGAATCCGCACCTGAGACTAATCTATTAATAAACAAACGATTAAAATTAGAAATGCAAACAGAGAAAATGTCCAGCTTAGCATCACCATCGAGATCAGCAAGAGCTACACCATACTCATTATCCAGATCGATGCTAAAGTTTGTCAATTTGAAGGATGAAAATCCAGGATTGCCTTTCTCAAAAGGAGGCATCCTCATGTTGCCCCGATAAAGGAGTACACCATCAGTCCCGGAAATCCAAATAGCCTCATTTCCTGCAAATGATAAATCAGTCAGATTGAATTTTTCTTTAAGAGAAAAATCATCCAGATGACCTGAACTAATTCTCATTATCTTTGATTGAGCACCAATTAACCAAATAGTACTATCAGGAGAAACAAATATTTTCTGGGTATTCGTCAACTCATCGTTGGAAATAAGTCTTTGTGAATTTGCACCATCAAATTCAATAATTTCGCCATCGCACAATGCGTATCCACTTTTTTGATTTACTACTACAAAATCCTTTACTTTCTTGCCTTTCAATACAGGTTTATACTTTAATCCGTTGAAAGCAAAAAGTTCATTTTGATTGGTAAGAATCCAGAAGTTCCGACTGCTCCAACCGATAATTTTTTTTATGATGGATTTGTCCGGAGCCAGTTCAATTTTTCTAAAACTACCATTCTCATAAACGGCAACTTCTGAAGAACTTGAAAAGAAAGCGGCATTATCGGGAGAAACGAACATTGAATAAACTGAAACACCAAACGGGCCTGGAATACTTTCCACTTTGCCATCAACTGAATGATAGATCACAGCGGTACTATTTCCCAGATTGGTAACATACCAAAAATCATTGACAGAATTAGCCGAAAAATGTCCAATAGAAGGTATCGTAGGATTATCAGCTTTCAACCATTCAACTCCTTCGTTGAGTGAATAGACTTTGTCTGCAAGAAAGAATCCTTCCTTTTTATTTAACATTAAGATATGCCGGATATCAGACCTGGTGCCGGAATTTACCCTTACGAATGGCTGGGCCTGCATCGATTTTTGCAGGCAAAATATCAAAAGGAGCAGGAAGAATCCTATATGTATTCTGTCCGTTAGTGCAGGAAATTTCTTCATCTGCATTCGTTTCAAAGTTCAGTTTGTCAGCCAACTGCAAAGGTGGTTAAAATCCTTAAATCATTAACCTGGATTAAAATAAAAAATGGGCGGAACTATACAGTTTCGCCCATTTTTTATCAATAAATTAGGTCTTAGCTCAATAAATCAAGTTTGACCAAATCCTGAATATCCAACATGCCGATTGGCGTACCATTTTTTGTAACTATAATATTATCAACCTGATTGGTATTAAAAATGTCAGTCGCCTCTTGGAGCATGGCATCTGCATCGATCGAAATAGCATTGGCTGTCATGCACTCTCCTACTGTGGCAGTAAGGATGTGATCACCCATCTTTCTCATTTGGCGACGCAGGTCTCCGTCCGTAAAAATACCGGCAAGCATGCCATCATTGGCGACAACGGATACAGCACCCATGCCTGAATCAGTCATCTTAAGCAGTGCATCCAGCACTTTGCAATCGAGATCAACGACAGGATTGACTTCAGAAATAACACTCTTTACCTGGATGGTCATCAAGCGGGTATGTTGGAAAAACTGATCTGTACCCAACTTCGTCAGTTGATTATCACCCAGTTTTTTCATTATGCTCCAGGGGATGGTGATGTTGTGAGCCCCAAGCGACAAGGCATCCTTGATATGTTCAGGATATCTGACAGATGAGAACATCACTTTGGCGTCGTACTTGTACTCTTTTATCATGTCGATGATCTGCTTAACCAGACCCAAAGCATCATGACCCTGATCCTGCATGCGTCCAACGAGTACACACACATAATTGGCTCCGGCAGTGAGCGCCAGATATGCCTGCTGGATGTTGTAAACCAGATGCAGATTGATGAGAAATCCTTCATCATGCAAAATCTTGCATGCCTTGACACCTTCCAGGTTTACCGGAATCTTGAAAACAGTTTTTTTCTGGTCCAATCCCAGGGCAAGGAGTCGGTGCGCCTCAGCAACAATGTCCTGCGAGGTTTCGCCAAGCGCCTCGATCATCAGCACGGGGACCATCTTTGACAATTTCACAATGGCACCATCGATATCGGTGATACCGTTTTTGTGCATAAATGTTGGTGTTGTTGTAACACCATCAATGATCCCCAGTTTCAGGGCTTCTTCAATTTCAGCCATGTTGGCGGAGTCAAGAAAAAATTCCATATAAGCTTTTGTATTAAAAATTTGGTCTGTATTTAACTTCAACCTGATGCAACTCGATCAGAGGTTTCAAAAATTCCCTCACATCTGCAATGCACATCTGACTGGCGGCATCACACAAGGCACGGGTCGGATCAGGATGAACCTCCAGAAATAATCCATCAATTCCAGCAGCCACACCGGCACGCGCAAGGGTTGGTATAAACTCTCTTGAACCCCCGGCAGGATCCGAACTAGGGATTCCATACTTACGAATGGAATGGGTCACATCGAAAATCACCGGGTAGCCGGTGGTGCGCAGATGATAAAAACTACGTGGATCGACAATCAGATCGTTGTATCCGAAAGCATATCCCCTCTCTGTTACCATGATATTTGTATTCCCGGCTTGCTCAACTTTCCTTACGGGTTTGATCATATTTTCAGGAGCCAGAAACTGGGCATGCTTGAGGTTAATTACTTTCCCTGTTTTGGCAGCTTCCACGACGAGTGTGGTTTGCATAACAAGATAAGCGGGTATCTGAATCACATCCACAACTTCAGCAGCGGCGGCAATTTGATCTGGGTAGTGAATGTCCGTTATGAGTGGCACCTTGAATTGTTCCTTTATCTTTTGAAGCATCGCCAACCCTTTATCCATTCCTGGACCAGTATAAAAATCGGCCGAGCTGCGGTTATCTTTTTGAAAAGAGGATTTAAAGATCAGCGGCAGATCAAGCTCCTGCGATAAACCCACCAAAAGCTCAGCGGTGTCCATCATTGTTTTTTCGTCTTCCACTACGCAAGGCCCGGCAATGAGAAAAAGCTTTTCCGCGCCACATTCGATGTTTCCTACTCTGATTATTTTCTTCATTATGTCTTTTACATTTTCATTAACAGGCCACGAAGCTTGTCACGGGTGATAATTTTCTGCCAATCCGGTCCACAAACGTGAGCCCACATAAAGATAAGTGTAAGGGAAACATCTATCATTTTTTCAATTTCATCCGGCGTGCGGTTCGCGTTAAATCCAACCGGAAGATCAATATTGTTATTTTTCATCATGGCCCGGAATTCTTTTACTCCATCCGGGTAAAACTCTTCAAGTTGATTGAAGACAATGCAGTTGCCTTCACCGTGGTGAACACCTGTAACACTTGCAAGTCCGTAAGAAATTGCATGACAGGCGCCAACTTCGGAGTAAGTCAATGAAAGGCCGCCCAAATAAGAAGCAATCATCAGTTTCTCATCATTTTCGGATGTACGGCTGTCTTCGCTCAGGAAGATTTCCCTGCACAGTCGAAGTGATTCGTGCCCCAAAGAATCACCCATGACGGTTTTACGATGTCCATTAAGCGCCTCAATATTATGTATATAACAGTCCATTGCTGTATAGAACCTTTGTGGCTCCGGAACAGTTTTAATCAACTCCGGATCAAGTAAAAGTTGGTCGGCAGGAGTATAATTCCCCTTGATTCCCAATTTTTTCACCGGGCCGGTCAGTACAGTTGTCATGGAAACTTCGGCACCGCAACCCGAAATGGTTGGAATAACTGTACAATGTACGCCTTTGTTTTTGATAAAGTCTAGTCCCTGGTATTGCGCTGAAGAACCTTCATTGGTAAACATAAGACGGGTTGCTTTGGCATAATCCATGGCACTGCCGCCTCCAATACCAACAACTGATACCGGGTTTCCTTTGCCCAGGCTTTTCACTTCGGCAACAATTTCATCTACTATTTTTGTTTTCGGTTCTTCCTTTACCTCAATAATTTTCAGAATATCCTGTGAATGCATGGGAATCCTTTTCATCAATTCTTTCCCTTCAAAGTATTCATCAACCAGAAACAGCACGAAAGAGTCCTCATTGACCCTTAATTCGCCCATTACTTCGTCCAGCTGGTCAAAACTGTTTCTGCCATACAGCACACGCCCTACGGCTTTCAAATTTCTAAACATATCCTAACTTATTTAAATGCATTTTTGAGTGCTGACCTCATTTTTGATGTCAACAGGTGCAAATCCTCATCACTCCAGTTTACCATGATCTGTGTCATCATCAGTCGCTGCATGATGGCATCTGATTTAGGAACTTCCAATTTTCCATAATCCGGCACATTTGGTAACTTCATAACAGGAAGGTTGAAGATGGACTTCATCTCTTTCAAATGTCCCCATTGGCGGTGGTAATGGAAATTATTCCTGTACCAGTAAGAGGCACTCAACCCTTCCTTTTGAAACTCTTCAAAAGTTTTAACAGCTATATCGTTATCCGGTAAAAAGAATGAGAGGAACGTGGCGGAATCTCCATCTTGATCCGGAACATTTCTGAGTTTAATTTCAGGAAACTCCAAAAGTACCTGCTTCAATATATGCTGGTGCTTTTTCTGCTTTTCTATCATATAAGGCAGCTTACGAAGCTGAGCTAAAACAACTGCCGCTCCCAGTTCTGAACCGCGATAATTGTAACCCAGGATTGGATGTTGCTCTGCCCCTCTGGCCTCTCCGATATGGTCGTGCCCGTGATCAGAATATTTATGGGCCAGTTCGTAAAGTTCTTCATCATTGGTGGCTATTGCACCTCCTTCTCCGGCTGTGATAATCTTGTACCAATCGAAAGAGAAGGCAGACATCCTGCCAAAATTTCCAAGCATTTTGCCTTTGTAGCTTCCGCCGAGTGCGGGAGCAGCATCTTCGACAAGGATGAGGTTGTGCTTGTTGCAAACGGCCAGGATTTCATCCATTTTGGCCATTGATCCAAAAACCTGAATCAACAGAACAGCTTTGGTCCGGGGTGTGATTGCTTTTTCAATACCTTCCGGACTAAGACACAGAGTATCGTCAATCTCGGCAAATACAGGTATAGCACCAGCCAGAAGAACTGCTTCTATTGGAGCTATGAACCCATATGGAGGAACTATCACTTCATCGCCGTAACCAATCCCACAGCAAGCAAGAGACAAGGAGTCGGCTGCTGTACCACTGGCACAAAAATGAGTATGTTTTGCTCCAAGATAGTTACTGAACTCCTGCTCGAATATTTTGGCCTTGAAAACTCCATTTCTCTGATTATCATGATTGTAACGAAAAAGAACTCCTGTTTCGAGAACATCCATTACCTCTTTACGCTCTTCCTGTCCGAATAATTCGGTACCTGCCATAGTATAAATGTTAATTTAAAAATCACTTTCCTTTTGCATGAAATACCCATGCGACAATTTTTACACCAACCAAAAATGATTAGGTGGGTATTCCATCAGACCATT
>CAIRSO010000106.1 GCA_903881215.1 uncultured Bacteroidia bacterium | reverse complement strand
TGTATGCGTTTGGGGTAACAGCTTTTCTGATTCCTTTGAAGATTACTGCTGGAGGAGTAACAGGAATTTCAATGTTGATTTTTTTCGCCACTGGTATTCCAACAGGATATCCTTATTTAATCATTAACAGTTTCCTGGTAATTCTAGCTATTCGCATTTTGGGCACAAGTTTTGGCCTGAAAACACTTTTTAGCATGGTGGTTATCTCTTTGTTTCTTAATGTGATGCAAATGTTCATTAAAGAACCACTTGTTAAAGATATTTTTCTGTCTTCGGTATTGGGTGGTATACTTGGTGGTGTTGGATTAGGCATTACCTTCAACCAGGGAGGAAGTACCGGAGGGACTGATATCATTGCGATGATCATCAACAAGTACCGGAATATCAGTCCGGGGAAGATTATTCTATATTGTGATGTGATCATCATTACTTCGTCATTCTTTGTACTTCAATCTGTTGAAAAGCTGGTATACGGATATGTCACCATGTGGGTTGTTGCTTACTCTGTTGATGCATTTCTTACCGGAGCACAACAATCTGTTCAGCTTTTTATTTTTTCTGAAAAATATGAGCAAATTGCTGACTTTATCAACCTCGAATCCCGCAGAGGTTTGACCATCTTTGAAGGCACTGGCTGGTATACCAAGAAACAGGTAAAGATGATCATGACGGTTGTGAAAAAGCGTGAATCACCTATGATTTTCCAAAAAATAAAACAGATCGACCCAGAAGCTTTTATCTCGCAAGGTTCAGTCATGGGGGTTTATGGAAAGGGGTTTGATGAAATCAGACATTAAATCAAAGATTCTCCTAAAGCTTCAGAGAGCAGGAGAAAGGTCTGCCCAAAAGAAGAATTTTCCCGAATGGTTTCTTGGTATTTCCTTGTTCCTTTTGCTCGTGTTCACTTTTTCGCGCATCATGTGGTACAATTACATGATCCCAACAGTCGACCAAAGGGAAGATATCATGCTTGTGGAGCCCAAGCTTCTGTATGGATTTCCTGTCGACTCATTTCACGTGGAAGAAAATACGGTCAGGAACAATGAAAGCCTTTCAGATATTTTGTCGGGCAGAGGCGTTTCCTCACTGCTTATTGATCGTATAGCTCGCCTTCCTACTTCCGTATTTGATCTGCGGAAGATGAAGGTAGGAAATGATTATGCCGTTTTTTATTCGCGCGATTCCTTGCGTACTCCCCGCTATTTTGTCTATTCTGAAAGCCTGGTAAATTATTACCAATATCGTCTTTCCATCGATTCCTGTAGTGTTACACCAGGAAAGAACGAAGTTACCACAGATCGAAAGGTGGCAACCGGAACCATCAACTCTTCTCTTTGGAATGCCATGAAGGAAAATAATCTGGATCCAATGCTGGCAATTCACCTTTCTGATCTGTTCCAATGGTCCATCGACTTCTTTGCCATCCAAAAGGGAGATTATTTTACAGTTCTTTATGATGAGGATTATGTGAAGGGAGAAAAAATTGGCATCGGAAGGATTCATGCTGCACTTTTTAACTCATCAGGGCAAGATTTTTATGCTATTCATTTTGAGCAGGAGGATGGGCAAAGTTATTTTGATGAGCAGGGAAGAAGCATTCGAAAGGAATTTCTAAAGGCGCCACTTAGATTGTTTAGAATCAGTTCAAGATTTACAGCAGCCAGAATGCATCCGATACTGCGGATTGTACGGCCTCACTTTGGGGTGGATTATGCTGCTCCAACCGGTACGCCCGTTTACACCATTGGGGATGGAGTTGTTCAGACAAGAGCCTATCAGTCAGGAGGAGGAGGAAACTTTATAAAAATCAAACACAATTCGGTCTATACAACATCGTACATGCACCTTTCAAAATTTGGTGCTGGTATCCAGACCGGATCACGTGTTAAACAAGGTGATTTAATAGGATACGTAGGGGCGACCGGGCTTGCATCCGGGCCTCACCTTGATTTTCGTGTTTTTATGAATGGCTTTCCGGTTGATCCGCTAAAATTGAAGTCACCCCCAGCCAATCCTGTAACACCAAATAACAAGGCAAATTTTTTATCGGTAAGAGACAAGCTTCTCAAGGAACTTAAGATCGCCAAACCAGCAAGTGCAAAAAAGAAATTGGCTATCTGATTAATCAGGTTTTCTTCTCTTCCGATAAAGACACATCAGCGACAAATTGTCGGATCTGCTGTTCGTCGTCTTTCTTGCAGATGAGTAAAATATTTTGTGATTCGACTACAATGTAATCTTTTAAGCCTTGAATAACAGCTATCTTTTCCTGAGGAAGATTGACAATGCAGCCCTCTGTTTCATACAAAAATATTTTGCTTCCGGATACTGCATTGCCCTTTGAATCCAAAGGATGATTTTCGTAGAGCGAACCCCATGTTCCCAAATCAGACCACCCAAAATCTGCGGTCAGAACAAATACATTATCAGCCTTTTCCATGATCCCGTAGTCAATGGAAATATTAGGACATTCAGAATAGCTTTTGTTGATAAAAAAGCATTCATCTGGAGTATTCAGCAGTTTTTTCCCTTTCTCAAAAAGCAAATTCAAATCGGGCAAGTGCTTTTCAAAGGCGTTATGAATGGCGGAGGCCGACCAAACAAAAATCCCTGAATTCCAGTAAAATTCTCCAGTCTCAACGAAGACTTTGGCCATGTCGCGGTCTGGCTTCTCCGTAAAAGTTTTGACTTTGTAGAGATTGTCAAAATTGTTGTAGGCAAGTTTTTCATTTACCTGGATATACCCATATCCTGTTTCTGGTCTGGAGGGCTGAATTCCCAAAGTTACAAGGACTTCATTTTCTCCGGCAAACTGCAATCCCTTCTCAATCTCACTGAGAAATAAATCTTCTTTCAGAATAAGATGATCAGAGGGAGAGACGACAATCCGGGCTGTCGGACAAAAACTCATAATTTTATAGGTGGCATAGGCAATGCAGGGAGCAGTATTTCTCCTGATTGGTTCAAGCAAAACCTGCGACTCATTTAACTGAGGCAACTGCTCCATTACCAGTTCTTTGTATTTCTCGCTCGTAACGATGAATACATTTTTAGCAGGAAGAATTTTATTGAACCGTTCGAAAGTTAGTTGGAGCAATGTTTTACCAATTCCTAAAATATCAAGAAATTGTTTGGGCCGATCTGAGGTACTTAGAGGCCAGAAACGGCTTCCAATACCGCCAGCCATAATGACGCAAAAATTCTCACAATTTTCCATGTTTAGGCGATTTTTACCAAAATTAGCTTAATTTTTGAAAAACAACTCATTATTCTTCAGAAAAGAGGTTCATAAAAGGTATCAGGGCTTTATTTAATAATTTGTACTTTTATCAAAAAATTTCATGAAGATTCTCAATGAGATTGGGAGCTATTTCTTATTGATGTACCGGGTCTTCAGTCGACCTGAAAAGCCCCGCATTTACTGGCGTCAATTGGTGCTGGAGATAGAAAAGCTTGGAATTAATTCTCTTGGAATTGTGGCTATCATCTCTGTTTTCATGGGAGGTATTATTACGCTGCAACTGACTTACAATATGTCAAGTCCGTTAATGCCTACTTACCTGGTTGGACTTGGGAACCGCGATACCCTCATTCTGGAATTTTCCTGCACAGTTCTAAGTCTGATGCTTGCTGGTAAGGTTGGTTCCAATATAGCTTCAGAGATCGGCAGCATGAGAGTAACTGAACAAATTGACTCTCTGGAACTAATGGGGGTGAACTCAGCCTCGTTCCTTATTCTGCCCAAGATTATTGCAGTTGTTTTTATTAGTCCGATACTGTTCATCCTCAGTGTATTTTGCGGTATTGTCGGCGGACTGATTGCCGGTCCGCTATCAGGGGTTGTAACAGTTGCTACTTACATGGGGGGAATAAGAACAATGTTTGTACCATTCTTTGTCACTTTTTCTATCATAAAGACCTTGGTTTTTGGGTTCTTGATTGCTACCGTCCCTGCTTTTCAGGGTTATAATGTACAAGGAGGGGCATTGGAGGTAGGCAGGGCCAGCACCAAGTCGGTGGTCAATACCAGCATTTTGATACTCTTCTTTGACTTAATTTTGACTCAATTGCTATTTAAATGATTGAAATTAAGAACATAAAAAAATCTTTTGAAGAGCGACCAATCTTAAAGGATATATCCACACTTTTTGAAAAGGGGAAAACCAATTTGATCATCGGGCAGAGTGGATCAGGAAAGACCGTTTTACTGAAATCAATTGTTCGGCTGATAGAGGTAGATGAAGGAGAGATCCTATTTGATGGCAGAGACATCCGGCGAATGAATTTTAGGGATCTTAAACAACTCAGACAGGAAATGGGTATGGTATTTCAGGGAGGAGCACTGTTTGATTCTCTAAGTGTTGCCGAAAATGTCAGGTTTCCAATGGACATGTTCACCAATATGACCAATGGAGAGAAAAACAAACATGTTGATTTTTGTCTGGACAGAGTTAACATCAAAGGAGCCCATCACCTTTTCCCGTCAGAAATATCAGGAGGTATGCGCAAAAGGGTCTCTATTGCAAGAGCCATTGCCCTGAATCCAAAATATCTTTTTTGTGATGAGCCCAATTCAGGCCTTGATCCGGTAACTTCGATTTTGATAGATAACCTTATCAAAGAGATTACCATAGAACTCAGGAAACCACGCGACCATTGCCCGGATTTTTTATTTTGATAGGGACCGAGCGTCGCATTCAGCGAGCAGGCCCAGCAATCACCACATCCATCGGCACATCATGAGGCTC
>CAIRSO010000105.1 GCA_903881215.1 uncultured Bacteroidia bacterium | reverse complement strand
ATAAAAAAATATTGTGATGAATAGGGCAAGTAAAAGAAGGTAGAAGCCCAATAACAAGGTAGGAGTAATGCCATCTTGTAAGGTTAAATAGCTAAGGATAAATTGTTTCATAGTATTCGTTTTAAAATTTGTTGTATTTTGTACTGCAAGATTACCAGGCATCAAAACCCAAAAAACTAAGATCTTAAAAATTCAATTTTGAGCTTACTTTGCCACTTTCAATCTCTTTTTATTCTATAGTATCATTCAATCAGGAAATGTGACAAATTTTCAAGGAGACTTTTGAAATAATCTGTGAGATTGAATAAAGGAATAAAGCTAAATTGCTTCAGACACGTCAAGTGACTTCACAATTAGAAACTTCGTGTATCAATAGCCAAAGAACTTAATGTCGGATATTTGATAATATGTAGTCGACTGATAGCCTCCACCCAACCAATAGCCGCCCACAATTTCAAACTTCCATTCCTTTGCACTAATACTCGGAAAAGTATATGAAACAGAGTCAGTCATCGGACATCCCTGGTCTGCTCTTGAAACACTCAATTCCGCACTGGGATAGGCCCTTATCCATTTATCCTTAGCATCCTTGTAATACAAGTTCCCTAAACATGTGTGTGCGATATCACCCGGACCGGGGTAGTTGCTGCACTTACCTGTTAAAACATTTGGAAATTCGAATGAAAAGCCAAATCCACTAATGGTTTTGGAAGATCCAAAATCAAGAAACACCTCCTTTGTGTAAACTGTTAAATAATAGGACATGGCCAATCCTCCCTTAGTTGCAGAATTATTGTCCAAAAGATTCTCCGGAGTAGAAATTGTATTCGTTGCGAGCTTGTTTAGCCAGACTGATTGGCTTGCCAGCCAGCTAGCAGTGGTTATAACCATCTGGTTACCATAAACAGTACCAGAACTGTTCGATACATATGCTTTCAGGTAATAGGTTGTTCCTCCTGTTAATCCAGTGATGGCACTTACATAAGTCCCTTTTCCAGTCCCATCAATAGTTTTACTGTTAGCAATTGTTGGATTGGCGGTAGTGCTCCAGCATACGCCCCGAGTAGTGACCGGAGAACCACCATCACTGGAAATAGTTCCTCCACATTCGGCAGAGATTGAAGTGATTGCGCCTACAACGGAAGTCGTTACGGCAAAATCCGTTGTAGCAGTTTTAAACGTAACCTGACTGCTGTAGGAAGTCCCTATGCTGTTGGTTGCATATGCCCTGAGATAGTAGAAGACTCCAGGCAACAATCCTGTGATATTGTTATTGAAATTTCCAGAACCTGAACCATTGTTGATTTTGCTGTCTGTCAACACAGGAGTTGGATTAATAGTGCTCCAGCAAAAGCCACGCTCTGTTACTGGTGAACCGCCATCAGCAGTGATCTCTCCTTCGCATAGGGTGGAAATGTTTGTGATATTCGTAACTGCCGAAATAGTTACTTCGGGGGGTGTTTTCTCTTCCTCTTTTAAACAACTGTAGCTGATCAGGAGAAGCGTCAGGATCGGTAATGACCTTAAAATAATAGATTTTGTTTTCATAGATTAGGATATTAAAAATAAATTTTAGGTTGAAATTTTCGAATTGGCAAAGCAGGAAATTGCATCAATTAAAAAATCATTCTATCACCATTCAAATTTTCTTTTTATCCTAAAGTACCCTGAAAGCTGAAAACGTGACAAGAACGTCGGACAAATATCCGACGAAACAAGACTGGCCCTATCATTGGAGTTTGATTATAATACGGTCGGATTTGGGGTACGGCTTTATAGGGAGCGATTGGAGAAATCGCACTTGGGAAATTCTTACCCAATTGAAATATTCAGTTGCATCTCAAGACCAATCTCAATAAGCTTGTAGTAGGTTGAGATTTGGATATCACTTTGACCCTTTTCAATTCTCGAAATGTAGCTCTTCTTGGTGCCGGTGCGCTCAGCCAACTGTTCCTGGGTGATCTTTGCCTTCTGCCTTGCATCCTTTAGCATGACTCCCAATCTGAATGCAAGAGAATCTGCATCAAATTTGTCCCTTTCGGAGGAACCTTTTCCACCGTACTTCTGGGTTAATATATCTTCAAAATCAGTGATGCTTTTCATGCTTAAACCCTCCCATACTTTTCTTTTAAATAATCACCTTTTAGCTTCTCAGCAAGTTTTATCTCTTTAACTGGCGTTTTTTGTGATTTCTTCAAAAAACAATTAGTCAAAACAACTATATCACCATCGTCAAAAAAGCAGAGTATCCGAATATTTTTAAAGGTCGTTATCACCCGAATCTCATAAATTTGATCTGTATTTTCGAGATATATTAAGAATTTTATAGGTACCTGCCTTTCAAATCTTACCAAATCAAGTACATATTCAATTTTCTCCTGAATTTTCTGATCCTGCGATTTGTAAAAATCTACGAAATTATTTTTGTAGGCGAGTATCCTTCTTTTTATTACAAAGTTAACTAATTAGTTTACTCTTCCAACTTTTTTTCTTCCTTTTTTGAACTATCTATAATTTACCGAATTTTCGGGACAAACACGAGTGAAAGATAGGATCTTGCCATTACTTCAACGAGTTAATCATGCTCAACCAAACAAAATTCAATTTTGAAGTGTATATTTGTAAAAAAAGTTATGTTTGCAGTAAATGGCATATATGATGGGAAAGTAGTTAAGATTACGGATAAAATTGTCGAAAAGAAGAGCTACAAAGTCGTTGTAACCTTTATAGAAGAATTACAACTATCTGATAATGAACTACGTGAATTTTCAGCCCAAACCATCTGGGGCGGTGAAAACGGCGCCACCAAAGTGTTCGACGGCATCAATTGGTGGAAGGACACGTTCTACAAATGCTTCCGGGCAGAATACAAGCAGCGCCTCTGGCAACT
>CAIRSO010000104.1 GCA_903881215.1 uncultured Bacteroidia bacterium | reverse complement strand
TAAATCTTTGATTTTTATCGATATAAACGAGTCTTTCACATTCAGGTTTGAAATCCTCATTCAGAATCGTAAGTCTTGATACTCCTTCCGGAAAGAGGTCAAGAGGAATCTTTAACAAACATGAATCCCCTGTTATGTTAAACGGAAAAGTAAACCTGACCTTTCCATAAGCGCTGCCAGCCATATATTTTTGTAGTTCAACATCTGAATGGGTCTGTTTTATTGTTAAAAGCAGGTTATTTGCTTCGAGTGTTGAATCCAAGGACATTACAGAACCATTTTCCATTGCTTCAGGTAATGGGATTATGTATAGGCGTTGATTGTAAACTACATGGGCAAAATACTTTTTCCACCCTTCGGGTTTTATCGAAAAAGCCCCCATTCCTTTATTGTAGCTTTTAAAATCGGTAATAACTACTCCGCTGTCGTCTTTAATGACTCCACTAACCTCCCTGCTTAATCCATCTGTTCCTATAGCTTTGAAAGCAACTTTGCTCTTAAGTCCGCTCACCATATTGCCTCCTTCCGGAAAGAACTGCATATCGATGGGTTCGTTAAGAGGAATTCGGAATTGCTTCTCAAAGGTCAGACGATCCTCCTTAATAGATAATTCGAAAATAGCTACACTATCTTTTTCAACTATTCCGGAGAGGCTATATTTAACTACTTGCTCTTTTGTATTTGATGCCTGCACACTGCCTGTTTGCAATAGTTGTTCACCAACTTTAAGGGAATAATTCAATTTATGGTTGTAATTATTATTAAGCTCACCGGTCTGGCTCATTTCAAAAAACCTGAAGCTGACCTGCAGTGAGTCATTTCCAGCCTGTTTTATAATAACCGGATTACATTCAACTTGAAAATTCTGACTGGCTGTGCCTATTGTCACCGTCTGGTAAAATGGCTCCCCGGTATTCATATTTTGCATCCAGCGGGTGTAGGCGCGCAAAGAGTACCTGCCAGGCATGATGTTTATTCCCAGGCTGAATTCTCCATGAGATAAACCGTTATTAATTAACAATTTTCGTTTTTGTTCAATCCCTCCGACAGGGTTAAGAAGATCAACATAAAGTACTCTGCTTACTGTGTCGGGTATCTGATCAGATCCAAACCATGAATAGGCTTTGAACCATATTGTGTCACCCTGAATATAGTTGGGACGGTCAAGATGCAAATATACCTTTTCAGTAGGGAAGGAAGTGTTACGTTCAAAATAATCTTCTAATAAGTTTCTCGATTGCCCCTGTGAATTGACATTTAGAATCATTAATGCCAGAACCCAACTGAATTTGAACGATTGATTCACAAAGAGAATGGATTAATGAAAAGAACTACTTTCATTGTAAAGATATGACATTTTTGTGCTTTCTAAAAGCCAAATAGTTTTCTGGACATTGAAATTCATGTAGAATGATCTATAATATATGACATTATAAGACTTTTAATAATAATAATTTTATTTTTCTAATCTGGTTGAGTTAGAAATTATCAGAGCATGGCCTTGTCCC
>CAIRSO010000103.1 GCA_903881215.1 uncultured Bacteroidia bacterium | reverse complement strand
GTCCGAGCTGGCATGTACCAATTTACTGCTCATCACCTGGAACAGAGAGGAAGTAATTTTAAAAAATGAGCTTTCCATTCGGGTGATACCTGCTTTAAAGTGGTTGGTTCTAAAAGACTATAAACTTATGGGTTAAGTACTTAGAGTACTTAGAGTTTGGAGTACTTAAAGTTGTTAGGAGGATTTGCTCGGAGTTCATAACTCTAAGTACTCCAAACTTGAAGTACTTGAAGTACTTTCTAATCCAACTTCAGTACGGCCAGGAATGCCTTCTGGGGTACTTCCACGTTGCCAATCTGTTTCATCCGTTTCTTGCCCTTCTTCTGCTTGTCGAGAAGTTTCCGCTTTCGCGAGATGTCGCCACCATAACATTTGGCGGTTACGTCTTTGCGCACGGCTTTGACAGTTTCCCTGGAGATAATCTTAGCACCGATGGCACCCTGGATGGCCACATCGTATTGCTGCCTCGGGATCAATTCCTTCAATTTTTCACATATTCTTCGTCCGAAAGAATAGGCATTGTCGACGTGTAAAAGCGTTGAAAGCGCATCGACCGGTTCACTGTTAAGCAAAATATCCAGTTTAACTAACTTGGCCGGGCGATATCCGGTAATATGGTAGTCAAAAGAGGCATACCCTTTTGAAATGCTTTTTAATTTATCGTAAAAGTCTATCACGATCTCTCCGAGTGGCATATCGAATGAGAGCTCAGCACGGTCGGCCGTCAGGTAATCTTGCTTGGTCATCATGCCACGCTTCTCGAGGCACAGTGTCATAATCGACCCGATGTATTCAGAGCGGGTAATGATCTGGGCATGGATGAATGGCTCTTCAATCTGCTCGATCAGAGTTGCTTCGGGCAATCCGGCAGGATTATACACTTCGAAAGTCTCCCCTCCCCTGGTCGTGACCATGTACGAAACGTTAGGAACAGTCGTAATTACGTTCATGTCAAACTCGCGATCGAGCCGCTCCTGCACTATCTCCATGTGCAGCAATCCGAGGAAGCCGCAACGGAAACCGAAGCCCAATGCCATGGATGATTCTGGCACATAAGTCAGCGAAGCATCATTGAGCTGAAGTTTCTCCATTGCTCCGCGCAGATCTTCATAGTCCTCACTGTCAATCGGATAGACTCCGGCAAAAACCATCGGCTTCACCTCTTCAAAACCGGAGATCATCGTTGCACATGGATTTTTTAGATGGGTAATGGTATCTCCGACTTTGATCTCTTTGGCCGTTTTAATGCCACAAATGATGTAGCCAACGTCACCGGCACTTAATTCACTGCGTATCTCCAATCCCATCTTCAAAACCCCAACTTCATCGACCACATATTGTTTGTCGGCAGCCATAAATTTGACCGGATCACCCTTTTTGACAGTTCCGTTGGCCACTTTAAAGTAAGCAATAACACCCCGGAACTGGTTGAAAACTGAGTCAAAAATTAATGACTGAAGAGGTGCGTCAGGATCTCCGGCCGGAGCAGGTATATCAGTGAGGATTCTTTCAAGAATTTCGGCAACTCCGTCTCCGGTTTTTCCCGAGGCTCGTATAATGGTGGACCGTTTGCAGCCTATCAGTTCGATGATCTGGTCCTCAACTATCTCAGGCATAGCGTTGGGAAGATCCATTTTATTCAGAATTGGAATGATCTCCAAATCATGTTCAATAGCCAGATAGAGATTCGAAATCGTTTGGGCCTGTATGCCCTGTGTAGCGTCGATGATAAGAAGAGCACCTTCGCAGGCGGCAATAGACCTTGAAACTTCGTATGAAAAATCAACATGTCCGGGAGTATCAATCAGATTCAAAAGGAATTTCTCACCTTCGTGAAAATACTCCATTTGGATCGCATGACTCTTGATGGTAATTCCCCGCTCCTTCTCAAGATCCATGTCATCCAACACCTGAGCCTCCATATCGCGTCCACTAATCGTCGAGGTCATCTCCAGCAAACGGTCGGCTAGTGTACTTTTACCATGGTCAATGTGCGCAATGATGCAAAAATTTCGGGTGTTATTTTTGTCTGACATACCTTATATACTTGATAATCTGTGCTTCTGATAATAATTAAATCTGCGCAAAGATAAACAAAAGTTTGGAGTTGGGAGCACTCGGAGTACTTCGAGTACTTAGAGTTTGGAGTACTTCGAGTTTGGAGTGATAAGTGACTACTAATTGGCTGAATCAAACTTGACATTAAATACCACAACCTCAGGGGAATTGCCTATCCGCACCGGTGGTCCCCAGGAGCCAAATCCGGAAGAAACATAAAAGATGGTATTGCCTTTTTGCTTCAATCCCCAGCTAAGTTCAAAAATAGCCTGGGTGATAAAGTTGAACGGCCACATTTGGCCATGGTGGGTATGGCCCGACAAGTGCAGATCAGCACCCACATCTACTGCTTCCTGCAGGTTGAATGGCTGGTGGTTCATCACGATAATCGGTTTGGACTGATCCAGATTTTTTGTGAGCTCTTTTAATTCGTGCAGATTACCAGGTCCTCCCATACGACGGCTGTCGCGGTCATCCCTGCCCACCAGTTGTATCCCGTCAGAAAGTATGACCACCTCATCCCGCAGAACCTTGATGTGGATACTTTCCAGGTAGGGCAAGGTATTCTGAATCCCTCCAATGTATTCGTGGTTACCTGGAATGGCATAAACGCCAAGCGGAGTTCGGATCTCCTGGATATGTTTCCCAAGGTTCTTTCGAAGCACCGGACCAATATCCCCATCTACCAGATCGCCACAAAGCAGCACCAAATCCGGCTTTTGCTCATTGATAATCCGCACCAGCTTTAGTTCCTGCTTTTCACCGATCAGTGCTCCCAAATGAATATCCGAGGCCATCAATATTTTGAGCTCAGGATTCCCGGATACGGCTTTGTGAATTGTTAGCGGGATCTCTCTAATTCTGGTTGTCAATGCATTAATATATCCCCCAATGACCACCATCGAAACGATCCCGATAACAGCATAGCCCAGATTTAACTTCCCGGCTACTGAAAAAACGGGTAGGAAATGAAAGAAATAATTGGCCACCCGGATGAGATCTATCACCAATAAAGCCATCAGGAAATAGAACATAAAAGCCAGCCAGAAAGCTCCGATTCTGTAAATGAATTCACTTACAACAGACGAGGCTGTCCTTTCCCAAAACATGCCGATCAGGAATGAGGAAACCAGTGTCCAGAAAATGACGGTATACCATTTTTTGATGGCAGGAGTGCATGAAAAGACCATCAATCCACGGGTATAAACGAAGTAATTGAGCGATGAATAGACGACCAGGACTATGCTGAAAAATATGACGAATGTGAGTGCTCTCATAACTATATATTTGAAGCGCAAAACTATCAATTATTTTGGGGGTATAAATCCTGTCCGCCCAATTTGATTATATTTGCCGCAAGATACAACACAAATCTTTTTGACGAATGCGTTTTCGGCTCACACTTCTTTTTCCTGCATTCATGTTACTTCTCTCCTGTAACAGCGGTTCTCACTGCTATGAGTCGTCAAACACATTGGTGGTAACCACCTTTACAGTAAACAAGACCCTAAACATCGACTCAATTCTTGTAAAAGGATACAACAGAAATGCCATTGGCGACACGCTGGCTTTCAGCAAAACACCAGCTTTGGTTAAAACTGCTGGATTGCCGCTATCCCTAACTGCAGATTCAACAGGATTTGTTGTTTTTGCCAATGGGAAATCTGCTACATTCTGGCTTAAACACACGATGAACCTTCAATTGATATCACAAAGCTGCGGCTTTGCCCCTAATTACGTGCTTACTGCAAGCCGACATAGTTCACTGATTGATTCAATCAGGGTTTCTGATCAGCTTATCGGACCCAAATCTGTAGAAAAATATGCCACTCTTGGACAAAATATTACGGTCTATCTTCATCTTACTACTCCTTAGTCCGGCATTCGGCTTTGGCCAGGAAAAGAAAGAAGTGTGGAGGTACGAAGGTCCCCGCATAGGCATTGATGTGTCCCGTTTTCTGATGCCCTTCATCCAAAGTGCCACGAAAACGGCCTTTGAGATTCAGTCAGATTATCCATACAAAGGCAATTTTTTCCCTACAGTGGAAGTCGGTTATCAAAGCATTGATGATCTGAAGGACAACTTTCATTACCTCAACAAAGGAGCCTATGGCCGAATTGGTGTGGATGTGAACATCAATAAATTCCAATCCTTGTCGGACAACGATTTAGTATTTGTAGGGTTCAGATATGGCTTCAGCCGTTTTTCACAGGAAACCCCTTCAGCGAGTTACGCTAATTACTGGGGCACCCTTCAATCTTCTTTCCCCAAGACCAATATGGGTGCACATTGGGGGGAGCTTGTTTTCGGACTGAAGGGAGAACTGATGCCTAACCTATTTTTCGGATGGTCGGTTCGTGCGAAATTCCTGCTTGCATCAACTAAAAGTACAAATATTACGCCTTATGTCATCCCGGGATTGGGTTACACGAGTTCAGAAGTCCCCTTTGATTTTTCGGTTACTGTAGCCTACCGGATTCCACTTACCAAAACCAAAATTCTACCCAAAGCACTCAAATCCGGAGGAACGAAACGCTCCGATTCAGATATAGAAGATGATTTGGAAATTCAAGATCCCAACAATTCCAACAACAATAATGGCGTAGGTGGCAGTCAGAGGGGAAGGAATAATCAGATTTATTAGAAAAAAATGATGCCTTTCTGTGTTTCAATCCTTTTTTAAATAGAAGGCGAATAAGAAGATCCAGGATAAAAATCCTGATGGTGGTCATATTGACATTTGTTTCAATCCACGCGCCCCTTGCGAGGCGCGACCTATATAGCCCCAAATCCACAGCCTCCATAAATGTTTCAATCCACGCGCCCCCTGCGAGGCGCGACAAAGCTGTTCGGTTGACTGGGCATTGCGCTACGTTTCAATCCACGCGCCCCT
>CAIRSO010000102.1 GCA_903881215.1 uncultured Bacteroidia bacterium | reverse complement strand
TCATACTATAATAATTTGTTTTTTAAAGGTAATATGGAATACCCAGATATTCATTATCGGTTGGTGTGAACATATTCTCGTGGGTATTTCAGTTATTCTATTTTTTGGCATTAGTTAATTTGTAATTGATTTGATGCATTCGATCATCTCTTTCCGGAGCCGGATGATTGCTTCCTCGCTATTGGTAACATCCATCACTTGTCTGCTCATTCCCAATTTCATTTCCAGGTCGCTTTGGTCGATCAGGGCAGTCATCGATGCAAGTAACTTTTCAATTCTTTGCCTGCTTTCGACTTTCAAATTGTTTGAATCTTGCCCAAGGTATGCTTTCAGACTCAATATGATCCGGTAGTCTTCAACTCCTTCGCGAACTGCCTCCCATCTGCGGGAGTTGATAGGTTTGTCCCTGCCTTTGTACACCAACGGATATTCCAACATGTTTCGTCCCCACATATCATCGCCAAGATTGTATGACCAGTAGCCTATTCCGGTGGCATTCCACCTTAATGCAGCAAGGGCCGAAATGCGAAATTGTGCGACAATGTTTATATTTTTGATATTTGGTCCCATGGGTCTGGCATAAGAGTATGAACAATCATATGACCACAGCAAACTCGCGGGATCGTTTCTGACGATGTCCATCACCGGACTTTTTTCGGGAAGTGTATTGTATCCCACACACCAAACATCGAGGTAAGGTTGCATGGCTTTGAACATCGGAGCTTCACCGCCGCCATCCATGTACATTTGTAATTCAGGATCTTTGCTTTTTACCATTTTTGCAAACAGCACCAACTTGTCTATCATTGTCCAGCCGATCCCACCCGGTTCATCGTAAGGATAAAAGGCGAAATGCTTTTTATCCTTACCGCTTGAGGCCAGATGATCAGTAAGTTTTGTGAGATAATTGCTGAGTCTTTCATTGGAGATGCCTAATTCGGTTTCTTTTACCATATCGGGCAAGCCGGAAATCAGGAGAAAAACATCGTGGCCTTTCAGTTCACTGACAATCTTGTCCTGCTCAGTGAAATCGATCTCATTCTGATTACCAACAGATTTCCCCTGTGGCACAATGAATACAGTGTTGCCATGATCAAGCAGATTTTGTATGGAGGCCTTATTATAAGAACCCCACGCGCACAATCTGATCGTACCCTGAGGTGCCATTTTGAAATTCAACACTTCAAGATCCAGTTCAACATGAACCTCAGGTAAAGGAACATTTTGTGGACTGCCAAGTCCATTTTGAACATCCGCCCCATTTATTGCCTGAACAATCAGAGGGATTTTGTAATGTCCGGCCTTCATCTCCGGAGAGCAGAAAACAGTAATCCAAATTTCTTTGGCAGATAGGGAAGGAATCGCAACAATTTGGCTTTCATCCAATTCCGGAAGTGCATCCCATGCTAGTTTTCCCATGGCATCTACCGTTGGAACCGAATGATTCAAGGTTATTTTTATTCCTGGAGGTATCGAATCTGCCAAAATACGTGCTGAGATATTTCTGCCAATCTGGTTGAATAAGTTCAGTGAAACAGGTTCATTTTCACCTGCCACCAGAGAACGATGGATGGCAATTGAATTGGTTGCCTGGGTAGGTAAAGCCTCTTCCCGGGACCGGTTTTCCCACAATTTTCCTTCGAAGGGTAGGAGAGTAGTATTGGAGGTCAGTGACAGAGACTCCTCAGCCAGAATGGCGATTTTAATAGCCTTTTTTGCTTTTAGCGTAAGTGCAAGACTATTTTCAATAATATTAAGATGAGTCGATGGAATTACGCTCAAGGATTGCTCCAGAAGAGATTGAATTCCATTGTATTGCATCTCGATGGCGTTGGCTTCCTGGCGAAGTGCCATCGACAAATCGGGTCTTTGCAACTTGACTTTTTCGCTCGTCTCTCTAAGTAGGTTCAGGCTGGCTTGTACCAGCGATTTCTCGTTTTGAAAGGGTGTTAGGTTGATCGAGCGTTCTCCCGATAAAAGGAGTTTCCCGGTAGGTGAAGTAAGACTCCATTTGAAGTGATAGGTTCCTGGGGCCAAACCATTGAACGGCAAGAAAATCTGGCTGTGCGAACCTGCCAGTTTAGATGTGACAGACTGGTATCTTCCATCAGGATGGGTGCAGGATGCTTCTATTGACAGTAGCTCCTCTGTTTTGATCGGATTATATACATCGAAGCAAATGTCCTCCCCCAGAAAAAGCTCATTCCAGCTAAGCTTTAAAGGCACCATTCGCAGCTGACTTTTGGAAGTAAGTCCTGACCAAAAATTGTTTTTTGCCTCACTGCCACCGGAAGTAATCCAATTGTTGCTGGCACCAACTTGCGCAGTTGTTTTGAAACAGTACACCAATCCACTTTCTCCTCCTGTGAGTACCATCTCCAAACCCGGAACTTTCTTTGAGACCTCACCAAATGTGGGGGTTTCATTGATGGTGCGATGGCTGAAGTTGTAATCAAAAACGGTACTTCCATTCATATCGAGTGCCTGAAGATGTCCATCCTGGGTGCAGAAAATGTATTCCAGGTCCCCGTCTCCATTTAGATCTATGATGGAGCCTGATCCAAGCGTTCGTCCCTGCATATCTATGTTCCATAAAATCACTCCGTTTTCTGTAAATCGATATATAACACCAAGTTGAGTGATCAGAAATAAGTCGGCTGTACCGTCATGATTGATATCTCCGACTGAAAGAGTAGAAGCAACTGCTCCCTTCACTTTATTGCTCCATAATTGCTTTCCTTTTGCAGAAAAGCAAAATGCTTCGCCATTGCCTGAGGCAGCGAAAATTCTCGGCTGACCGTCTGAAGCGACAAAAATCACAGGAGTGGCATTTCCCCATGTCTGACTGGTTCCACCAATGTGATGCTCCCAAAATTTTGATCCGTCAGGATGAAAAACGGACAAAATTCCCTCGGTCGACACATAAGCGATTTCGAGACCGCTTTTACCATCCAAATTTCCCAGAGCTGCGCTGGATGGCATTCCTTTGATAACAGATTTCCAGATTATTTTTCCTGACAAGGCATTGAAAGCAAAAATAGACCCCGATTCGTCACCTTGAATCACTGCGAAATTGTCATCTTCATTCAGATCTCCAATTGTAGGAGCAGACCACGAACATGCTGTGGATAATTTTGACTCCCAAAGAACTTTACCCTTGTTGTCGTGACACCTGAGATTTCCGAGGTTGTCATTGGTGTAGATAAGCGGTGATTTTCCTTGTCTTTCGAGTATTGCCGGGGACATCATATAACGCCCTTTGTTGCGGTATTTCCAGATTTCGTTTCCATTTGCATCAAGGGCAATTAAATCTTCCCTTCCTGCAACAACGACCTGAGATTCCTCGCTCCCTGAAAGATGGGCCAAAACCGGACTATTTTCAATAAAAGTTTTGATGTCGGTTTTCCAAAGCGGAGAGAGGTTAACCTTGATTTGTGCTTGTAATAAAAAAGGGAATAATAATCCCAGAAAAAATAGTCGGAATTTGGTGTTAGATAATTTCATCGTTAGTTTAGTATTTCACAGTTAGCAATTAGTAGTTATCCTATTATCCCATTAGCCTATTAACAAATTAGGGGAAATGCCATAATCACATCCTTGACACAGGCCTGGCCATGCAGGTGGACCGATATCATAGGTTTTGTACAGCGATCGCCGTGCAGGGTCTGAAACGGCTGGAGCAAGAACCTCATTGCCCACTTTCTGACCGTTTACATACAGTTCGTAGTAGCCCAGGACGTTGACAT
>CAIRSO010000101.1 GCA_903881215.1 uncultured Bacteroidia bacterium | reverse complement strand
GTATAAAATCTGCAACCAACATCCTGAATGTCATAAATGATTAAATCAATATCCGCAAGCTGCTCCGGTGTTGGCCTGTTGTTCTTGCCATATATTGAAATAATCGGAATGCCTGTTTTAGTATCAACCGAATTCAGAATTTTCTCTCCGGCATCCGCTTCCCCACGAAGGCCGTGCTCAGGTGCAAAGAGGGCTTTCATGGTAATGCCTTTCCCTTTGAGGAAATCCACAAGATGCTCCCCTTTAACAGTGGAAGTATGATTGACTACCAGACCGATACGAAGACCCTTTATCTGTGGCAGGTAATTTTCGGGACGATCTGCACCACAAACAGGAGTACTATTCCGGGCCTGCAAAGAGTTTAACATAAAAGGCAGAAAGATCATTAGAATACAGATCTTTATCCATCGGTTAAAGACAGAGAGCGTCGCATGAGTAGATGAGTGATTTTGCTTCATACCTGGAATTTTTGATTTTTTGCTAAGATAGGGAATACAGCTGTAAGATACTTTTTTTCGGACCGTAATTTTGATGTGTTTTTAAATTTTGGATTTGGTATGATTTGGTTAGTTTTGGACTTTGTTTTGTATAGAGCTCTTTCGGATGACTAAAAATATACTACTACTTTTCTGCTCCTTCTTTCTTGTTTTTACACTTCAAGCCCAAAAAAAAGGGAACCCGAAGAAAGTGGTTACTGTGTCCCATACAGTCCGTAAAGTTCCTCCTGTAAAATTTCCTAAAGAGCGAACCGACCGATTGGCCCAACGAGAGGGTGCCATGCAGTCTTTGGTGGTACTGAAGAACAAGGGTCATATTTTGCCTCTGGGCAGAATAGATACTTTAAAGATTCTACTTGTCAGCGTTGGGTTATCTGATGCTAATGGAATGGCAAAGATGATAAACAGATATGTAAAGACAGAACGTCTGACCATCGATCCAAAAGGAAATCCTGAATCTATTAAAAGGGCACTTTCAAAAATTGTCAACTATAACCTGGTAATTCTGGCCATGGAAGAGCCAACTGCCGGCAAACAACTTATTCCTGCAACAGAGAATGGGCTTAATGGAATTGAAGAGAAAATATCCGCTGAACGGGAAAAATATATTCCCGAAGAGATATTAGCCAGAGTGAAAATTATTGAGCTGCTGTTTGGTTCACAAAAATTTGTTGGCCGATGGTCGGAAGAGTCAGGTAGCACGGCACTTGTGGTTTCAGACAAGGCAGATCATGACCGGATGGATCTTGCCTCACAACTATTATTTGGTGCGATTCCTTCAAATGGTAAATTATCCTTCGATCTTAGCAAATACAAGAAAGGTGATGGAGTACCGTATGGATCGATTAATCGGCTTGCATATATTTTGCCCGAAGAGGTTGGTATCGATTCGCTAAAACTCGCTCAAAGGATGGACTCGCTGGTAGGAATAGGTATAAGAGAAAGGGCTTTCCCCGGATGTCAGCTTCTCCTGGCCAAAGAGGGGAAAGTCTTTTACCAGAAATCATATGGTTACCATACCTATTCCAAAGGTTTTGCAGTGCAGGACGATGATATATATGACCTGGCCTCTGTGACGAAGATTCTTGCTCCGGTGCCAGCCCTGATGATGCTGTCAGATCAGCAGAAATTTCAGGTGAATAAAAGAATGAGTGATTACTGGCCCGACTGGAAAGGCAGCAATAAAGAGGGCATTTTGTTGTCCGATTTGCTGTCGCATCAGGCCAGACTTAGACCTGGTGTCATTTTGTGGCCCAGAACGGTCGATTCGGATGGCAGATATAAACCAGGTTATTTCACCTCAATACCTACACCTGGGTTTGATTTGCGGGTGTCAAATGGTCTGTATCTGGTTAATAGCTATCCGGATACGGTTTACAAGGCAATCAAGGATTCTCCGTTGTTAAAAACAAAGAAATATGCCTATTCCGATCTGGGATTTGTGATTTTTCCGAAAGTTGTTGAAAATTTATCAGGCGAATTGTTTGAGATATTTCTTCACAAAAGATTGTACGCAAAATTGGGGGCATCCTCTTTGACCTACCTTCCGGCACTTTCTGTTCCAAGAGATAAAATTGTTCCTACTGAAGATGATCAGGAATTTCGGCACGAAATTCTGCAGGGATTTGTTCACGATGAAACTGCTGCACTGTTAGGGGGTATTTCTGGAAATGCCGGATTGTTTGGCACTGTTGGTGATGTGGCTAAGGTTATGCAACTCTATTTGCAAAATGGGGAATATGGAAATGAAAGGTTTATTAAAGCGGAAACCCTTAAAAATTGGACAAGCAGCCATATTCAAAAAATAAATAACCGAAGGGGATACGGCTTTGATAAACCCGGAATCCGGATAAACAAACATTCGGGAAGAGACAGATACCCTTCCGACTTGGTTTCTGAACAGAGTTTCGGTCATTCGGGGTATACCGGAACATTCGTTTGGGCTGATCCGGCCAATCAATTGTTGTTTGTTTTTCTGTCAAACAGGGTTTTCCCGGACAGGGATAATCATAAGATCACAAAATTGCGACTTCGTCCATTGTTATTGGAAGCTCTTTTTAAAATGGCAGGTAAGAGTTCGGACAAACACTGATAAACATGTTTTAAAACAGTTATTTAATCAGTGGCACATTGTTCCAATTAATTCTATGTGTATCAACATGTAATACAACTTTTCTGAAAATTTAAATGTTAAAAAATCTAAATTTCAACGACAGCCATACAAATGTTGTAACAGCCTTGTAACAACATTGAACTATTAGTATTAATTTGGCAAAAGCGAAACTAAAAAAATCAAGTTCTTCCATAAGATTATTTATTAACTTTTTAAAAACCAATAGTATGACTGAGAAAATAACATTTAATGAGTTAAGAAAAATTAAAGACACTTTGCCTGACGGTTCAATGCACCGCATCGCAGTTGAATTAGGTTTGGATGTCGAGACCGTCAGGAATTATTTTGGTGGAGCAAATTATGCCCACGGTAAAAGTGTAGGCATGCACATCGAACAAGGACCCAATGGTGGGATCGTTTTGTTGGATGATACAACGATATTGGAAAAAGCCCAGGAGATCCTTCAAGGGCATTGATTCGTAACATAGTTCTAACATTTATTAACTGCCCCGGATTCGGGGCAGTTTTGTTAATTCAACAAAACAACTGACATGAGAAAAATTTGGTTCCTTTTCGTTTTTCTGGTTCCGGTTATTTGCTTAGCCAAACCAAAAGAGGTGAAATTGTTCAACGGGAAAAATTTGTCCAATTGGGAAACGTATGTTAATCCGACTTCACCTCAACCATCAGAGCCTCTTTTTGGCATTGTTAAATTGAACGATGAAAATCTACTTCGCATCACCGGGGAAGTTAACGCTTCTCTGGCTACTAAGAAAGAGTATGAAAATTATCATCTCAGAATGGTTTTCAGGTGGGGGGAAAAAGTTTTCAAGCAAAAAAATTCAGGCATACTGTACCATAGTTATGGTGCTTTTGGCGAAGGACTGGGGGTTTGGATGAGCTCGCATGAGTTTCAACTTTGCACGGCAAAAATGGGAGACTCCTATTGCATGGGAAACAGCTATTTCGAAATTCCTTCCACCAAAGATGCTGCAGGTAAGATTTTCCGTTTTGCCCCTGATGGTGAAGTATCCAAATTTGGTGCTTCTTTTCCGGCAAAGAATTGCATGAAAAAGGCTGATCATGAAAAGCCTACAGGAGAATGGAATGTATTGGATCTGTATTGCTTTGGAAGAACATCCGTGCATATGGTAAACGGTGTGGTCAATATGGTTAATTACAATTCCGGCAGAATTGAAAAGGACGGAACTGTTTTACCATT
>CAIRSO010000100.1 GCA_903881215.1 uncultured Bacteroidia bacterium | reverse complement strand
GTGGCTATTCCATTTGGCAATTAATAGACAAATTATAAACAAATGAAAATAAACTAAGAAAATGACAATATTTACCCAAGATAACTTTCAAAAAATCTATGGTTTGTATAAGTTTACATCCGGACTTTCAAAATAATACCAAAACGCAACTTATGAACATCAAAAAAGAAATTTTCGGTCAATGCCCAAAAGGAGAAAAAGTCTTCCTGTACACACTTGTTAATCCAAACGGAATTTCCGTTAAAATCACAAATTATGGGGCCATTATCACTGACATTGAGATGGCAGACAAGAAAGGGACAAAGGAGAATATTGTACTGGGTTTCAAAACTCTGGAAGAATACCTTTCGGCTGATTATCTTGCGAATTATCCATATTTCGGAGCTGTGTGCGGAAGATATTGCAACCGCATCGCAGGTGGAAAACTAAGTATTGAGGGAATAAATTATCAACTTTTCATCAATAATGGGCCGAACCATCTTCATGGTGGAGAAACAGGGTTTGATAAAGTGATATGGTCGCCCAAAACAATAGAAAAGCCCGATTTCGTCGGATTGGAATTAAAGTACCGCAGTGTCCATCTTGAAGAGAACTACCCAGGAAACCTTGATGTCAGCATCCTTTATAAACTCACACACAAGAACGAATTGCAAATTGAATATAAGGCTGTTACAGATCGAACCACAGTTGTCAATCTAACGAATCACACCTATTTCAACCTGAATGGAGGCAATGACAATGTTTTCAATCATCAACTTCAAATTAATAGTAAAAAGAGGACCGTCAATGATTCAAATTTGATTCCTACCGGTGAAATAGAAGAAGTAACAAATTCAGTATTTGACTTTTCAGTTACCAAACCCATTGGTAAAGATATCGGCTCCTTGCCGGATGGTTATGACCTCAA
This sequence comes from uncultured Bacteroidia bacterium, assembly GCA_903881215.1. Lineage (GTDB taxonomy): Bacteria > Bacteroidota > Bacteroidia > Bacteroidales > Prolixibacteraceae > CAINVV01. The sequence goes on along the minus strand of CAIRSO010000100.1, from coordinate 6,053 downwards.
TTATCCCCTTGACAATACCAATAAAAAGATGATGTTCGCAGGTAAACTATCTGAAGTACCCACAGGCAGATCTGTCTCAGTCTTCACCGATGAGCCTGGAATACAAATATATACAGGATATTATATTCCCTCGTTAGGAAACCGCTTTGGCCGTTACAGCGGTCTGGCCCTGGAAACACAGCATTATCCCGATTCTCCAAACCATCCAGAGTTTCCAACCACTCTATTACATCCCGGTGAAACCTACAAATCAAAAACCATTTACTTATTCGAAACCCACTAACTATGAAAACACTTATCGAGCTTTTTGAAACGAGTGTTCAAAAATTTCCTGACAATCCTCAGCTTTGGGAGAAGCCAACTGATAAATATATCCCAACAACATACAAGCAGGTTCAACAGTCTGTTTATCAGTTTGGAGCCGGACTAATGGCTCTGGGATTAAAGAAAGGAGAGCGGGTAGGACTGCTTTCTGAAGGAAGGAATTACTGGTTGATAAGTGAACTATCGGTTTTGTATTGTGGTGCCATTAATGTGCCGCTGTCAGTTAGGCTGGAAGCCTCTGAACTAAAATTCAGGTTAGAGCATTCAGGTGCAAAAATGATTATTATTTCAGCCGCACAGGCATCTAAACTTGCCGAAATCATTGATCAACTCACTGCTCTGGAAAAGGTGATTATTCTGGATGGAGTTGCCAGTCCAGGTTCTAAAGAGATCGCCTTAAAAGACGTTATTAGCAAAGGAGTTGTCTTTCTAGCGAATGCAGAGAACAAAAAGGCGTTCGAACAAGTTTGGCAAAACATCCAACCCGACGATGTAGCCAATATATCCTATACTTCGGGCACTACTGCCGATCCGAAAGGGATTATGCTCACTCACTACAATTATACAATCAATGTCATTCAGGCCAACGGGGTTTTGGATATCACTCCCGATTACATCACCCTGGCGACGTTGCCCTGGGACCATTCCTTTGCGCATACTGCCTGTCTATACACGTTTATGTTGAAAGGTGCATCTGTCGCCTCGATTCAGACAGGAAAAACACCTTTGGAGACACTTCGAAATGTTCCGCTAAATATTCAGGAGATAAAGCCCTATATCATGATGAGCGTGCCGGCTTTGTCAAAAAATTTCAGAAAGAATATTGAAAAGGGAATTCAAAGCAAGGGTGCTTTCACCGAGAAACTTTTTAACCACGCGCTGAAAGTAGGCTATGCATACAATGGAGATGGATGGAACAAAGGCAAAGGATGGAGAGCCCTGCTTAAACCACAGGTTCTTCTTTATGACAAAATTATTTTTTCAAAAATACGAGCCAATTTTGGGGGCAGACTTCAATTTTTTATTGGAGGCGGAGCCTTGCTGGATATTGAATTACAGAGATTTTTCAGTGCCATAGGGATCCCTGTTTTCCAGGGTTACGGATTGACAGAGGCATCCCCTATTATCTCTGCCAATTCACCACTGGCAGTAAAATTTGGTTCATCTGGAAAAGTAGTTAACCATCTGGAATGCAAAATCGTTGACAACGATAACAATGAACTTCCTACAGGTCAAAAAGGCGAGATCATTGTCAGGGGTGGAAATGTCATGAAAGGGTACTGGAACAATCCAAAATCTACCAGTGAAACCATCATTGACGGCTGGCTACATACAGGCGACATGGGTTATATGGCCAAGGATAATTACCTCTATGTATTAGGAAGGTTCAAAAGCCTGATGATAGGCAATGACGGTGAAAAGTATAGTCCGGAGGGCATTGAAGAGGCCATTGTTGACCAGTCGCCGATCATTGAACAAGCCATGCTCTACAACAACCAGAATCCATATACCGTTGGAATGTTCGTTCCTAATATCCCTGAAATCACCCGCCAGTTGGAAAAACAGGGTATTGAGTTCCATAGTGAAAACGGTTATGGGAAAGCCTTGGAAATGATCAAACAAGAGATTGACCAATACAAAAAAGGAGGTAAATTCGAAAACATGTTTCCCGAAAGGTGGTTACCTTCCTGTATCCTGATACTTCCGGAGACCTTTACAGAGCAAAACCACATGCTCAACAGTACAATGAAAATGGTCAGGGGAAAGATAACAGAGCACTACAGCAAGGAAATTGATTTTCTGTATACGCCTGAGGCAAAGAATATTATTAATCCGGTGAATATAGCTTCGCTGAAGAAGTGGAAAAATTGATGCGCCTTATTAAACGAGAATTAGAAACCGAAAGTGTATGCTTTCGGTTTTTTTTGTATTTTTGAGCCAGAATCAGGGGTGCCTTAAACATACAGGCTGAGATCAAACCCATCGAACCTGTCCGGGTAATGCCGGAAAGGGAAAATGAAATTACAATTCAAAAGTATCTCTATCCGAACATGTTTCATTGACATCTTTACTGATTTTCAGTAATTTAATTTTGAAACATGAGACTTCATCTTACCATTCCCTCCTTCAGGTTCCTGAAGATGTCTATAAAGATCCCCCATTTACTGGTGTTAATTTTGTGTACAATTTCAATGGGTAACCTATCGGCCCAATACAGTCTGCAAGGAAAAGTTAAAAACCCGGAAGGCGAAGTGCTGGCTGGTGCCACTGTACAGATTGCCAATTTAAATAAGATATCTGCAACTGATAGTCAGGGTGCTTTTAGCTTTTATGGATTAGAAAAATCAGATTGTTCACTCATTATCACCTTTATAGGATACCGTCCTTTTCAAACCAGGCTAGCCTTGAAGCCGGGTGCAAACAAGATCGATTTCACTCTTGTTAATGCCGAAATTATGACTGAAGATGTCATCGTCTCTGCCACAAGGGCCGGCAACCGAACACCGATGGCTTATACAAATCTTGAAGTGAGTAGTCTACCAGAAAAACATTCTGGTCAGGACCTTCCATATCTTCTAAGCCTGACACCATCGCTGGTGGCTACTTCGGATGCCGGTACCGGAATAGGGTACACAAATTTTAGAATCCGGGGAAGTGATGCCAACCGGATCAACATGACGGTAAATGGAATTCCACTCAACGATGCAGAATCCCATTCTGTTTATTTTGTCGATTTGCCCGACTTTGCTGCCTCGACCGGGAATATACAGGTTCAACGGGGTGTTGGAAGTTCGACAAATGGTGCAGGAGCTTTTGGCGGTACCGTCAATGTTCAGACCAGCAACCTCAATCAATCGAGCTATGCAGGCTGGAGTTTGGCCGCTGGAAGTTTCGGAACTTTAAAAAATACGGTTATGGTAGGCTCCGGACTACTGGATAGTAAATTTGTGGTCGAAGCCAGATTGTCAAAAATCAATTCGGACGGATACGTAGACAGGGCTGCCAGTGACCTCCACTCTTTTTATCTTTCTGCAGGATATTTCACAGAAAAGACCCTGCTAAAAGCGATCTTCTTCTCCGGAAAAGAAAAAACATATCAGGCTTGGAATGGGATTCCATCCTCCATGTTGAAAACCAACAGGACATACAATCCTTCAGGAATTATCTATGGAACAAATGGCCAGGTCTCCTATTATGACAATGAAACAGACAACTATCAGCAAGACCACTATCAGCTTCATTATACTCATCAATTCGACAATCATATCAGCGCCAATCTTTCCTTTCATTACACATATGGAAGAGGTTATTACGAAGAATACCGCCAGAATCAAGAACTGGCAGATTATAGGATGAACCCAACAGTGGTTGGAGATTCCACCATTAGTGAAACTGATCTGGTGCGCAGAAAATGGCTCGACAATGATTTCTATGGAGCCATTGCATCTGTCAGCTATAAAGAGGATAAAACAGAGTTGATTATAGGTTCAGCGTTGAACAAATATGCAGGCGACAATTTCGGACAGGTCATCTGGGCCAGAGATTATGGAAATAACACTATCAACCACGAATGGTACAGATCACAAGGGGACAAAAAGGATTTCAATATTTTTGCAAAACTAAATTACCAATTATCGGATAAACTATCATTCTATACTGACATTCAATACCGTCATATCAACTATAAAATCATAGGCATCGATGATAATCTAAGGGATCTGACACAAAATCATCGGTTCGATTTCCTTAATCCCAAGCTGGGATTCTACTACAGTTTCAATGATCATCAAAACCTCTATCTCTCTTATGGGAATGCGCACAGAGAGCCCAACCGCAGCAATTACACTGATGCAGATCCTTCTAAACCGGCACCCACCCAGGAGAAACTTCACGATTTTGAAATTGGTTACAAAGGAGGTTCCGAGCCTTACAGTTTTGGCGTCAATCTCTATGGAATGATATACCAGGATCAGTTAATTTTGACAGGAACAATCAATGATGTAGGAGCTGCTATCATGACCAATGTTCCAAAAAGTCATCGGATTGGAATCGAATATTCAGGTAAATTACAGTTGCTTAAGAATTTAGTCTGGGAACACCATGCAACACTGAGCAGAAATAAAATCATCGGATTTGTTGAATATGTCGATGATTGGGATCACTGGGGAATGCAGGTTTCACATGACCTTGGCACTATCGACATTGCCTACTCCCCTTCGCTGACAGCAGGCAACAATTTGGGCTGGAAAGTCTCAAAAGCATTGATTGTTAACTTTCAGTCGACCTACGTTAGCCGTCAATACCTTGATAACACCTCAACCAAAGATCGCTCCCTACCTGCGTATTTTGTCAACAATCTGAAATTCGATTATACACTTTCACAGAAAGTGGCTAAAAAATGGAGTTTCTTCGCCACTATCAATAATCTATTTAATGAAGAATATGAGTCGAACGGATGGGTATATTCTTACTATTCGGAAGGCTCCAGAAAAAAAGAAGACGGCTTATTCCCTCAGGCAGGAATAAGCTATCTTCTAGGTATGTCGATCGAATTCTAATAAAAGCTATCCAATAGAAAGATAGCCATTTTCTGTTATGATGAACTCTTTACCATCTTTGATACAGTAACCCTTTTTCTCATTTTTGTTGAGACAATCGCTGGCATTTTGAAGTTTCTCAATTCCATCGCTTTTTAGTGCTTTTGAAATCATAGAAGTAGAGAGTCGGGAAACACCGCTGCTATTCGCCAGAAATACAGCTGTTGCCAAAAATTTCCGAACCTGATTGGTGGATACCTTCTTGTCGGTAATAAATTGCGCTAGCTGGGAATCAGATTTCTCTACTTTGGGAGCTTTGGGTTCCTTTGCAATCTTTGGAATTTTAGCGGCCTTAATTTTTGGCACTTTAGCAACCTTTTCCTTAACAATTTTAACTTTAGGGACTTTGGCCACTTTTATTTTAGGGACTTTGACCACTTTTATTTTAGGGACTTTGGTTATTTTCACTTTGGCTATTTTGGCCTTCTTTTCTTTGGGCACTTTAGGCGACTTTTTAGCTTGAACAGGCTCAGATGCATCAGCGATTTCTTCCGCCATTTCATCTTCGGCCTTCACTTCAATCACATCCTCAACAACATTCTCATTTTCACCTTTTTTATGCGCTGCCAGAAGGGTCGGAATACGGCTAAGAACATTGTTCAACTGTTTCTCAACCCATGCATTATCACCTTTACAGGAAAAATGCAGATTTTCAAAAGTAAAATCAATTTTAGAGACTCCCATTTTGTTATCTTTTTTAATCTAACTAATTGTTTAATAAAGCAAAAAGAAATATTTATATTGCAATTATAGGTAGATTTTTTGAATATCGTAGTTAAAATAATATAAAAACGAACTTTCACCTATTAAATGATAGCCTTTTAGATTCAAAGCTTTCAATAACTGATCGTTGAAATACATTTTAGCTGATAGTTCAAATGGGATTCTAGCTTTTCTCAATATCCTTAAGAATTTTTTCTATCTCTTCTTCGGTATTGTGGAGTTTTTCGCGACACCAAGATACCAAAATTGATAGCCTTTTTACTTTTTCAGACAACTGATCCACATCAGGTTCGTCATTTTCTATCTGCCGAAGAATTTCTTCTATTTCGGTAATAGCTTCTTTGTAGGATAGTCCTTTTTTAATTGTCATCTTTATCAACTTGATTAATTTCTATTACATTACTTAGG
>CAIRSO010000099.1 GCA_903881215.1 uncultured Bacteroidia bacterium | reverse complement strand
TTACGCATGGGAATGGTCGGCGGTGGCAGCGATGCCTTTATTGGGGCTATCCACCGTTTGGCCGCTTTAATGGACAACCAGATTGAACTTGTATGTGGATGTTTCAGCATCGATCCAGCCATTTCGCTTAGTTCGGGACTATCCTACTACCTCACGGAAAGCAGAATTTATAGTACCTACCGGGAGATGTTTGAAAAGGAAAAACTGCTTCCTGAAGGTGAGCGGATGGATTTTGTCACCATCGTAACCCCCAATTTCGCCCATTTCGAACCCGCGATGATGGCACTTGAAGGTGGATTCAATGTCGTTGTTGACAAGCCAATTACTTTCACATTGGATGAAGCCCTTGCTTTAAAGGCAAAGCTGCAGGAAACAGGACTTATCCTCGCACTTACGCATACTTATTCAGGATATCCAGCCGTCAAGGAAGCTCGCGAGCGCGTACGACGCGGCGATTTCGGCAAAATTAGAAAGATATTGGTTGAGTATCCCCAAGGATGGCTCTCCTCAAAGCTGGAAGATACCGGTAATCCTCAGGCTTCCTGGCGTACAGATCCCAAAAGGTCGGGTAAGGCAGGTGCAATGGGAGATATCGGTACCCATGCCCATCACCTGGCAGAATATGTCACCGGACTAAAAACCGTCGAACTTTGTGCCGAACTGAATGTCTTCGTTCCCGGTCGTCTTCTCGACGATGATGGTGCTGCCCTCATACGTTTCGAAAATGGAGCAAAAGGGGTTTTGATGGCTACCCAGATTGCCGCCGGCGAAGAAAATGCGGTCAAGTTAAGAGTATATGGCGACAAGGGCGGACTGGAATGGCTTCAACATGAACCCAATACATTGATTGTCAAATGGATCGACAGGCCTGCCGAAATCGTTCGCGTCGGAAATGGTTACATGAGCGATATTGCCAAACACAATACACGCACCCCTGGCGGTCATCCCGAAGGTTACCTGGAAGCTTTTGCCAACATCTACCGCAATTTCTCCCTCACGCTTAGGGCCAAGATGAACAAGCAGCAGCCCAAACCGGAATGGCTCGATTTCCCTGGCGTCGAAGATGGAATCCGCGGAATGATGTTTATCGATGCGGTCGTGAAGGCGGGATACGATGACAACACCAAGTGGGTGAAGTTTTAAGAAGTACTTCGAGTACTTAGAGTTTGGAGTACTTAATGCCAAGAGTACTTAGAGTACTTAGAGTTTGGAGTACTTAAAGTTATGGACTCCATAGAAATGCATCATACAATGAACTGCTTTTTATCACTTTAAGTACTTGAAGTACTCTAAGTATTCTAAGTACTTTTTATCACTTTAAGTACTCTAAGTACTCTAAGTACTCTAAGTACTTTCTTAACTCTAAGTACTTGAAGTACTCTAAGTATTCTAAGTACTTTTTCAATAAAAGAAACAAATCATAATTATCTCAACCATGAAAAGACCCGTTACCCTATTCACCGGCCAGTGGGCCGATTTGACCCTTGAGGATGTTTGCAAAAAGGCGGTGGCCTTTGGTTACGACGGACTCGAACTTGCCTGCTGGGGCGACCATATCGAAGTCGAAAAGGCCGATCAGGCCTATTGCGATGCCAAACTGGCCTTGCTGAAAAAATACAATCTGAAGCTCTTCTCCATCTCAACGCACCTTGTTGGTCAGGCGGTCTGCGACAACGCCGACATCCGCCACAGAGGTATGCTTTCAGATGAGATATGGGGCGATGGTAACCCGGAAGGCATCCGCCAAAGAGCTGCCGCAAACATCATCAAAACCGGGGAAGTCGCCAAAATGCTGGGTTTGAAAGTTGTCAACGGTTTCACAGGAAGCTCCATCTGGCACCTGAACTACTCTTTCCCCGCCGTTTCGCAGGAGATGATCCAGGCCGGCTACGATGATTTCGCTAAACGCTGGATTCCTATTCTGGATGCATACCAGAAGCTGGGGGTAAAATATGCCCTGGAGGTGCACCCTACCGAGATAGCCTTCGACATCGAGACAGCCCGCAGGGCAGTCGCGGCAGTGAACAACCATCCTGCCTTCGGTTTCAACTTTGATCCGAGCCATTTTGGATATCAGGGCGTTGATTACACCAAATTCATCTATGTATTTGCCGAAAGAATATTCCATGTCCACATGAAGGATGTTTCGTGGAATGATTATCCGGGTACTTCGGGCGTTTTTGGCGGTCACCTGGATTTTGGCGACAGCCGAAGGTACTGGAATTTCAGAAGTGTCAGCCGTGGCCGGATCAACTTCGAAAACATCATTCGTGCGCTTAACGACATCAGCTACAACGGACCACTTTCTGTCGAATGGGAAGACAGCGGCATGGACCGCGAAATGGGTGCCGCCGAATCGTGCGCCTTCGTGAAAAGGATTGATTTCTCACCAAGTTCCCTGGCATTCGATGCTGCTTTCAGCAAAGAATGAAGAGAATTGCCATCATCGGTGGATCGGGACTCGAGAATCCTGATCTTCTGCAAAACCAGGAGAAATTGGTTGTGGAAACCCCATACGGTGCTCCAAGTTCCGACCTGCTTTGCGGAACCATTTCGGGAGTGGATGTAGTTCTAATCTCACGCCATGGTCGCCAGCACACTATTCCCCCAACACAGGTGAATAACCGGGCTAATCTTTATGCTATCAAACAACTGGGATGCACCCACATTCTGGCCACTACGGCGTGTGGCAGTCTGAGGGAACAGATCGGCCGGGGAGAGCTGGTCTTGCCCGATCAACTCATTGATTTCACGAAGCATCGCGCCACTACTTTTTTTGTGGAGTTTCAGCCCCATGAAATGAAGCACACACCGATGGCTGATCCGTTTGATCTATCTCTGCGGAAGCTGCTGCTCAAGTCTGCAAACGAGTTAAATCTTCCTATCCACGATGGGGGATGCATCATCACGATCGAAGGACCACGTTTCTCCACCAGGGCCGAATCAAGGATGTTTCGCAGCTGGGGCGGCGATTTAATCAACATGAGTACCGCTCCTGAGTGCATCCTGGCAAATGAGCTTGGTATACCCTATGCGGCCATCGCCATGGCCACCGATTACGACAGTTGGAAAGAAGAGGAGACACCGGTGACGTGGGAAGAGATACTTGCTGTTTTCGGCAAAAACGTGCACAATGTGGTGAATCTGCTATTGAAAGTGATCCCAAAAATTTAATTATGAAAACTTCAATTCTGATTTTTGCCCTTATCGGAATAATGGTTTCATGCGCAGAAAAACCCCAAAGTCTCGACCTGACGAAATATGTCGATCCGCAAATTGGTTCCGTTCATGGTCGCTGGTTTTTTTACACACCTGCCTCACTTCCGTTTGGGATGGCCAAGCTTGCACCGCACACCAATGCCTATGGAAGCGGCGGAAGCTGGGCCCCCTGCGGCTACGACGACCGGCACAATAGCATTGAGGGATTTGGACACTTTCATGAATTTCAGGTTGGCGGACTGGTGTTCATGCCGACCGTCGGGCAGATAAAAACCATCCCCGGGAAACTTGAAAACCCAGATGGCGGCTACCGTTCACGTTTCGACAAGGAAAGCGAGGTTGCTACTCCCGGTTACTATTCGGTATTCCTAAAAGATTACGGAATTAAAGCCGAGCTAACAGCAACCGAACGTGTTGGATTTCATCGCTATACCTTTCCCAAAACGGGTCAGGCGCATTTGATCATTGATATCGGTCACCGGCAGGGCGAAAGCAGTGGTGTAACTGACGCATATGCAAAAATTGTCAATGGCAATGAGGTAGAAGGATACATTGAAACCTATCCGGAGTATGCAAAATTCTGTGATCCCGGAAACAAAGTGAAAATGTATTTCGTGACAAAGCTCAGCAAACCGGCGCTCACCACCGGGGCTTTTATCGACTCGGTCCAAACACCCGGTGTCTTTGAAACCAAAGGCATTGGCAGTGGTTTATTTCTAAATTTTAACATGAATCAGGATGAAGTATTGGAGATCACCACCGGACTGAGTTATACATCTGTTGAAAATGCCCGGTTAAACCTTCAGACAGAAGCTACCGGAAAATCCTTTGAGCAAGTTCGCAGGCAGGCCAGGGAAGCCTGGAATGAAAAACTGGGTCGAATCAGGGCCGAAGGAGGTGACAGCCTCAGCCTGGTGAAGTTTTATACCGGACTCTACCACGCCTTGCTGGGGCGGGGTATTTCGAGTGACGTAAACGGTCAGTACCCTAAATTCGATGGGACCATCGGGCAAATTCCGCTCGATGAAAAGGGAAAGCCCAAACATCACCATTACAACACCGACGGTATCTGGGGAGGATTCTGGAACCTGAGCCAGCTCTGGGCTTTGGCTTATCCCGATTACTTCAGGGAATATGTGCAATCCAACATCGATTACTACAAAGACCGTGGATGGTTGCACGATGGCGAAGCCGCGGGAGTTTATACCAACGGGGTCCAAACCAATTTTCAGGGTTTGCTGATCGCTTCGGCCTACAACTGCGGCATTCGTGATTTTGACGTAGCAACAGGGTATGAAGCGGCCTTGAAAAATGAGGTCGAATACCATGGGCGTAACCTGGGGAATGGGAAATATGATCTCAACTATTTTATCAAGAATGGCTATGTCCCCTACAAAGATACCACGATCTCAAACGGATGGGTCTTCAATTTCGGGTCGTCGCATACGCTGGAATATGCCTTCAGTTCATTCGCGGTAGGCCAGTTTGCCAAAGCGCTCGGCAAAGATCAGGATTACAAGAAACTGACACAACAGGCAACCTACTATCAGAATCTGTTTGATCCTGTTACAAAATTTATCCGGCCCAAAAAACCGGATGGAAAATTCATCGACCAATTCGATCCGATGAAAGCCTGGGACGGTTTTCAGGAAGGAAACGCCTTTCAATATACCTGGTATGTTCCGCACGACATCGCCGGACTCATTCAGTTGATGGGTAAAGATGAATTTGAACGCCGGCTGGCTGATCAGTTTGTCGAAGCGCAAAAAGCCAAATTTGGGGGCAAAACGGATGAGATTGACAGCTTTTCCGGGATCGGGATGAAGTACAATCATGGTAATCAGCCATGCCTGCACAACTCCTGGTTGTTCAACTACTCCGGACAACCCTGGCTAACCCAGAAGTGGACGCGTGCCATCTGTGATGAGTTTTATGGAGCTGAACCCCTGCGCGGTTACGGGGTAGGTCAGGACGAAGATCAGGGTCAGCTGGGAGCCTGGTACGTGATGGCGGCAATGGGATTATTTGATGTGCAGGGGCATGCATCGATGAACCCAACCTTCCAGTTTGGAAGTCCGCTTTTCAAGAAGGTGACTATCCGGCTTGACCCGAAATATTATGCAGGAAAAGAGTTGGTCATCGAAACAAAAAACAACTCAAAAGAGAACGTTTTTGTGCAGTCGGTTTCGCTAAACGGTGAGAAGGTTGACAATTGCTGGATCGACCGAAGTATTCTAATGAAGGGAGGCACGCTTGTTTGGGAAATGGGCGATCAACCCAACACCAAATGGGGAATCGCGACTCCGCCGCCTTCCATGTCAACAACGAAGTAATTCAGCATATGCCATTCTGTTGTTCTCTTAACTTACTACTATCGATGAAAAAAATCATTTTTATTCTTCTATTTGGGATAGCCGGATTTTTGAATTCCCAAGCTCAAATAAGCCTTCGGACAGACAAGTTCAACCTGACGATTTCAGCCACAGGGCAGCTTGCAGCAATGACAGACCCTGCCACAAATAGTAATTATCTAGCGACTGGAGAAAAAGCTCCTTTGCTGAAAATCAGGGTGGAAAACCAATGGGAAGAACCTGCAAAGGCTGTATTGAATGTAAAGTCAGGTACCATCAGCCTTGCCTATCCGCTGTCGAAAATTACGGCGGAAGTGAAAGTCAGCTCACAGAAGAGTCACCTCACCTTCCGCCTGACCAAGCTCAGTGCCGGGGATCGGGTCAGTGCGGTAATATGGGGTCCCTATCCAACGATAGTCAAAGAAACTATTGGAGAGGTGGTTGGCATTGTCCGCGATGGGAAATATGCCGTCGGCCTTCAGGCACTGAACCCCAGAACATTGGGCGGGATTTTGAATAAAGAGGGAGGATCTGACGGCCCACGGGGGGATGCTGCAATTGCTCAGCCATACGGAAGCAGTATACAGGCATACAGCCTCGACCGCTCGAAATCAAGGCGATTGTCAGTCTGGAACGATCAGTATCCCGATATGCCGGTTGCCCCTATTCCGGGGGAAACGACCATCGGATCGGCCATTGCACTGTTCGGCTGCCCCGAAAATCAGGTACTTGATCATGTTGGCGCCATCGAGCTGGCTGAAGGACTTCCTCATCCATTGATCAATGGTATTTGGCTAAAACAGTCGCCCGAAACCGGACGGGCTTACCTGATTTCCGACTTCAATGAAAGCAACATCGATGAAATGTTGGACTATACCAACCAGGCCGGACTGGTTTCGCTTTACCACGAGGGTCCTTTCCAGTCGTGGGGACATTTTATCCTCGATCCGAAGAGCTTCCCCAATGGAAATTCCGGTATGAAAACATGCGTGGAAAAGGCAACGGCAAAAGGACTCCGAATTGGGGTTCATACCCTCAGTACTTTCATCAACACCAATGATCTCTATGTTTCGCCTATTCCGGACAAACGATTGTCTGAAACGGGGGCTTCGCTGGTTTCGGAAGCTATTTCTGCAACCTCCACTTCAATTCCGGTTGAATCGGATCAATACTTCAAAAACACCAAACCAAGCACCCTTCATTCGGTAAGGATTGGCGATGAGATCATCCGCTTCCGCGAGGTTTCAGCCACTGCCCCCTATCAATTGCTCGATTGCCAGAGAGGAGCTTTTGGAACCATGGCTACGCCTCATGCCAAAGGTGAACGTGCCGGTATGCTTTTGGATTATCCTTACAACACACTCTTTCCCAATTTCGAATTGCAACAGGAAATAGCCGGTAACCTCGGAAGGTTCTTCAGCGAAACCGGCGTTTCTCACATGGATTTTGACGGCCACGAAGGTTGTATGTCGTCGGGCGAAGGTGATTATGCTATTCAGGCTTTTGCCGATAAAGTATTCCGGGAGACCAAACATACCCTGATGAACGGCACCAGCCGATCAAGCCATTACTACTGGCACATTTGTCATTACTGGAACTGGGGAGAACCCTGGTATGGCGGATTTCGCGAATCGCAGGGCGATTACCGGCTCGAAAATCAACCGCTGCTCGAACGCAACTACATGCCCAACATGCTGGGATGGTTTCTGCTCTCGGCCACAACAGGCACCGAAGACATCGAATGGATGATGGCCAGGGCAGCAGGCTATCATGCCGGTTTTGCTTTGGTTGCCCGGTACAATAGCCTGCAGAAAAATCCGCATACAGCCCAATTGCTGGCCTTGATCAACATGTGGCAAGAAGCCTCACGGCTGAAAATTTTCTCTCCCGATCAGCTGGTGCGGTTAAAAAATCCGGCGAAGGATTTTCACCTCGAAAGGGATGAACAAGTGTGGAAGCTCTATCCGTTTAAAAAGTACAAATTCGAACATGCCAGACAACTGCTTCAACCCGGTCAGCCAACCTATTCGGAATGGAACTTCGAAAGCACGGATGCTGAACAACCGCTCTATTTTACCCTGACTTTGATGGGAAAAGCAGGAACCGTCAGCAACCCCTGGATGGAACTTGACAGTTACTTTAAACTCGAATTGCCCGGAACTTTTGAGGCTGGAAACTCCATCGTCTGCGACGGGAAAACCATCAAAATCTACAACAGTAAAGGAAGTTTTATCAAGGAGATGCCATTGAACCAAGCCATTCCAGTCTTGAAAACAGGCAAACATCTGCTTAAATTTAGCTGCGACTTTCCTGAGGAGAGTGAATTGGTTAACAATCTTATTATCAAAACCATCAGTAACCCGGAAATAATTCGGAAATAAAAATTTCAAACCATGAGAAACATCTCTTTGCTTCTATTGCTGACACTTTTGGCGATTGCCTGCACCGCTCCGGTTAAAAAAACTGAGAACAAAGTATTAAAGGCTGAAATCTCTAAAAATGAATTTTTCCCATTTGTAAAGAGCAAAGCCCTCGAAATCATGAAAACCGGTTTCAATGCCGGCGATGGCTACCGCGAAGTCTGGATACGGGATTACAACACGTTTATTGAGCTGGCCTCGCAGGTTTATCCAAAGGAAGTGCTGAAAGAAAACTTGTTGGTTTTTTTACGGATGCAGGGCGAAGACGGCAACATCATTGATGGTTTTACCCCGATTGAAAAGGTTGGAAAAGTGGCCTACGATTTTAGCTACTCGAAGCTGGAACCGCGTTATGCAGCCCACAAGAACTCGGTAGAGACCGATCAGGAAAGTTCGCTTATTCAGGCAGTATACAAGTACATCAAATTAACCGGTGACAGCTCCATCCTGCTTGAAAAAGTAGGTGACAAAACAGTCGCCGAGCGCCTTGGATGGGCCATGGAGTTCCTGATGCAGCATCGTTATAATCAGCAGTACGGACTAATCATTGGCGCAACAACAGCCGACTGGGGAGACGTTCAGCCGGAACATGGCTGGGGAGTCGACCTTGATGCCAACACCCATCCTGCGATAGATATTTACGACAATGCCATGTTTGTCATCGCTCTGAACAACCTGACTGAAATAGTGCCGCAAACCAGGACCAAATGGGAACCCATCCGCGAAAGCATTGTCGTGAATGTGCGGAAATACCTTTGGGACAGCAAGCATCAAAAATACATTCCACACATTTACCTTGAAAAAGGGTCGCCATTCCCGGCTGATTTTAATGAAAACGACATTTTTTATTTTGGAGGAACGGCCATTGCCATCGAAGCCGGATTGTTGAGCAAGGAAGAGATAAAAGCATCGCTGGATGAGATGGTCAAACGGGTGAAGCAGGCCGGAGCGGCATCCATCGGGTTAACCCTTTATCCGCCTTATCCCAAAGGGTTCTTTGAGAATAAAATCATGAACCCCGAATACAGCTATCAGAATGGCGGCGACTGGACCTGGTTTGGCGGACGAATGATTCAGCAGTTGATCAAAAACGGATTCGTTCAGGAGGCCTACGAGCAGATGCAGCCAATGGTAAAGCGCGTCAAGGACAACAATGGCTTTTTTGAATGGTATTCGGTCGACAACAAACCGCGCGGATCCGGAACTTTCCGGGGGGAAGCGGGCGTGCTGTACACGGCCATTGGCATGTTTGAGGCGTGGGGCGGTCAGAAATAGAGGATTAGAAACGGAGAAGAAGGACTAGGCCCTATGTTTGTAATTAGCAATTAGGCAAAATAAGCATAAGCCTAAAGAGTATTATTTTTGATTTTCGAATTAAACAATAAAACTCAAAGACTTATGCAAACACAAAGAACAGAATTAAATTTTGAAGGTCAAAATTTCTTTGTAGGAATTGACGTTCATTTGAAGAGTTGGACTGTTTCCATTTTAACAGAAACCTTGTCCCACAAAACGTTTACACAGCCTGCCAATGCGGCGACTTTGTATAATTATTTGAATCACAATTTCCCTGGCGGAATCTATCACTCAGTATATGAGGCTGGTTTCTCTGGATTTAAGGCTCATTATAGTCTCAAGGCAATGGGAATAGATAATATAATTGTCAATCCGGCAGATGTTCCGACAACACAAAAGGAACATTTGCAGAAAGATGATCCGACTGACAGCAGGAAACTTGCACGTTCATTGAGAGGTGGCGAATTGCGGCCGATATACGTACCAGATCCTTCCACAGTGGAAGATAGGTCTTTGGTTCGAATGCGGTCAACATTGGTAAAAGATTTGTCCAGGAATAAACATCGGATAAAATCTTTTCTGTACTTGTATGGGATAGCTTATCCGCCGCAATTTGAGAAGTCAGGCACTCATTGGTCCAAACGGTTTATGAAGTGGCTCAATCAAGAAGTTGTCACAGAATATGAATCCGGTACACAGGCTTTTAAAATCCTGTTACAGGAAGCAGAACAACAAAGGGCACATCTTCTGGAAGTCACTCGTCAGGTAAGACATTTGGCTCGCAGTGAGAAGTATTCAAAAAACACTGCACTGTTGATGACTATACCAGGTATTGGATTAATAACTGCCATTATTTTTCTGACAGAGATAGAAACGATTAAGCGGTTTGTAGATACTGATCATTTTGCCGGTTTCGTAGGTTTGGTTCCCAATCGTCATTCTTCTGGCGAGAAGAAAAGTGATGGGGAGATGACTTTTCGTGGCCAGGATGCATTAAAGAGTGCCTTAATTGAGAGCTCCTGGATAGCTGCGAGACTTGATCCAGCCCTTATGATGAGCTATCGTAGCTATATCAAGAGAATGGAGCCAAACCAGGCTATTACAAGGATTGCAAGAAAAATATTGAATAGAATATATTATGTGCTTAAAAATGAAAGGGAATATGTTACTGGAGTTGTTAAATGAATCCTTAAAAACAATCAATATATCAAAGTGACCGCTACTGTCCCCATGCAGCTTTAGTCTGCTCGACTAGAATGCGGCACTTTAACTTATAGGAACTGAAAAGGGAAATGTAGCATTAATTTGTCTACTGATAGAAGGTTGTTTTTATAGGAAATTAATAATCATTTGCTAAGAACATTACCTTTGGGTTTTCTTAGCCAAAAAGGATGCTGGCAAAAGAAAAAGGAAGACATGAAAGCCTCCCCTTTGCCGTGCATCCGTAAAGAGTATTGCTGTCAGGTTGCTCCCCAGCAGTGCCTGTTTCCTCTTCGTCTTTACGAGAGACAAAGATAATAGGCTCTGAATTAAGGTTGTGGAAAAAAGAAGAATATTTTTTAGAAAAAATAGTACTCTAAAAATTTGGATTACAACATAGAAGGGGACTAGGAGACTAGGAGACTTGGGGACTTGGCGATCGGAACTCCAGAATTTGTAGCAGGGAAACAGAGAAGAAGGACGGGGAGACTTGGAGAGGGGGAGAGGGGGCGATCAGAACTCCCGAATTTGAAGCTGGGAAACGGGGAAACGGAGAGGAAGGTCAGGCGGACTTGGGTACTTAGGGACTGGGAGTCTAGGCAAACGGAACAAGAATATTGGCTGAATTAACGTTTTTGTAGGTTTAAATTGGTCTGCCAAATTTAATTCCGTAAAACATTTGAAATATACGCTGCAAATGATTAAAATTGCACCTCCAAATTAGGGAAACTTAATTTCGGGCCCATAGCTCAGTTGGTTAGAGCATCTGACTCATAATCAGGGGGTCGTAGGATCATGCCCTACTGGGCCCACCCCAATAAAGCGATGATAATCAGAGGAATACAGAAGGTTAAAACCCGAAGTGTTCCTCTTTTTTTTATGCAATCTTGCTAAATCCTGCTAAAAGTTGACTATCTTTGATTCAGATTCTGTGCAAATTCTGTGCAAAAATTTAATCCCATCTTCATCCAATGGCAAAAGTTAGTCTGGTTATTATTTCCAGTCGTCCAAATCGACATGGCGAATGTGTTGTTATGCTTCAAATTTCTGCACACATGAAAACTATTCGTACCCCAACGGATGTTTCAGTAGCAAAAGAAAATTGGATTAAGACCGGACAAGTGCTCGGAGGCAAGACCGGAGATAAGCTTGCCTTATCAAAAAATGTGCGTCTCACCCAAATTAAGAATGGGTGCGACATAAAGATCATCAATAACCAGGAGCGGGTGGATAAGATGGATATTGATCAACTCAAAAAATTTCTTCTCTCAGAAAAGGAGGTTGTTGATACCAATTTCTTTTCATACGCGGAGAAACGAATATTGGAATTGCAATCTCTTAAAAGAACCAAATCGGCCGAGCTGCTTAATTGTGCTGTAGAAAAAGTCCGGGAGTATTGGGCCAATCCCATTCTTGAATTTAATGAGATAAACATCCGGTTTTTGGAGAAATTTGAGTCTTACTGTCTGAAAACGCCCAGGAAATCTCAAAAGAAGCAACCTTCAACCGGTAAAGAGGAGGTACTGAAACCCATGGAGATTAATGGCGTTGCCGTTTATATGAGATATATCCGCAACATTATAAATGGTGCCATAGAGGATAATCTCACCGAGAATTATCCGTTTAAAAAATTCAAAATAAAAACAGAGGTAACCCGCAACCGGAACCTTTCCGTTGTTTCTATGAGGGCCATTAGAGATTACCAAACAGAAATAAAACGGCAGGTGATCGCGAAGGATATTTTCATGCTTCAGTTTTTCCTACTGGGAATAAATCTGAAAGATCTGTTTTTTCTTACCCCAGATGATATAATCGAAGGTAGGCTGCAATTTCATCGGGCTAAAACCGGAAGGTTTTACAATATGAAAATTGAACCAGAGGCTCAAAGAATTCTTGATAAGTACAAAGGCATAAGATATTTATTGTGGTTTGCGGATCACTGTGAATCAGAACGGACCGGGCAATCAACGAAACACGCAAGACAAAGTTCCTTTCAATACAAAGATGAGACTGCCTTTACCAAGATGGTCAACAATAACCTTTTTGATATTCAGAAAACGTTAAAAATCAACTCATCTGTCAAAATCACTAGCTACTATTGCCGGCACTCTGTAGCCAGTATCCTTAGAGAGTTAAGTGTTTCAATCGATGATATTTCGCTTTGTCTCGGGCACTCGTCACCCGAAAAGCAAGTCACCAAAATCTATATCAATGAGGACTTTGAGCGAGCAGATAAAGCCAATCGCAAATTGATCGATTACCTAAACAAGGATCAACTGGTTTCAAAGATAAAGGCGAATTCGACGAAGAAGGAAATGGTAAGCCCTGAGATGAGTTGATAATCAACTATATCCAGGGTATTGAAGAAAAAACTACAAAAAGTCGGGCGAGGAAAAAAACCTGATTACCTTGGTTTTGTTGGAATATTGGGTTCACTACGTTTCAGTATTACACTGAATCAAATTAAAAACCTGCCAAAATGCTTCCCACTGTCCTTTATCCAAAGTTCTTATTGTGGGAGATGTTGAAATATTTGATTTCATTTCTAAGTCTGAAATCCGAATTGAGACTTTTATATTGGCAATATCGATCGTATCCGGAAGCTCCGGGAAAATATAGAAATTTCCTTTTGCCATATTTTTGGCAATCAGGCCTTCATTAATGACTTTACCGGGATCATTTAAAATCAAATCAATATCTTCTTGATCAGCAGAGGGAACACCAAATTTAATTTGTCGCGTTGAAAGCATAAGTGCAATTCTTGGCAGGATATAATTCTCCGCTAATGGATGCGCTAAAACCCAAAGCAACCGTTCAAAAGAGTTCTTACACTCTGTCAGTTCACTTCGGTAAGTCTTCCAGTAAGGTATTTTCTTGTAAATCTCAGTTGTTTGTTTATACCTGCTTGTATCAAACCACATGGAGTCTATTTTTAATGTAGGATCGCTTGGTACTTCCCTGGCATCAAACTTTTCAATGTCTGACCAGGCAAGTGTCCAGCTGATTATTTCTCCTGATTCAACGATGGCCTCACGTTTTTTGAGGTCATCGAAAAAACGGCAATTTTCCTCTGTTGCGTGGTAAGTATATCCATCAAGATAAATGGCAATTTTCTTTACCGATGAAAGAATAGAATCTTCAGTAATTGCAATTCCGTCTTTCTCTATTGAGGATAGAGAGATGTAAAAATCGGAGCGGGTATTGAATCTGACTCCATTAACCGGTCCCAATTCATATTGAGGACGAATAACATAGTAATAGGAATAATTGTCAGCCGAAATTTTAAACCTGTAATTGACAATGCCATGCTCAATGAAATCCTCAAATTTAAAATTCGGATCCTTCTTCCCTTCTATATAATTCCGGAGACTCCGGATGAACCTCTCTTCCAACTCACTCTCTTCAATCTGGCCATGACTTGTCAAAGCACCAAGTCCGGTAGTGAAAGTTTCCCAGACATCCGACTTGTCTACAATTTTCTTAAACAAATCTTCCGCCTTGGATCTGCTTAACTCACTTTGAATGTATTGATTGGAATAAGTGAAAATGCATCGATAACAACCGTCTTTCCCTTTGGCTTTGCAGCGGCAGGACTTAATTGCATCGTAAGCCCTTGAAATTACAGTGGTAAATTCTGCCGGACTAAACAGCTTTTCTAAATAGCCCGTTCCTCCAGGAATATTATCGTACAATACCAGGTATTTGTCAAACCGGCTGTTCTTCTCATTGTATTCGGAATAGTTGATTATACTCAGATGCTGGGGATTTCCTTTGTAGTATTTTTTTAACCCCAGCTCTAGTCCAGCCTTGAACATGTTGATTGTTGATTCACTTTCAAATTCCTGTACTGGCAGCAATACTTTTAATGCTTCAGTTTTCATCTCTCTCAACAAATAGACCTCTTCAAATACTTCATCTCTCTTGCCATTGTATTCCCTCTCTTTGTGTTTACAGTATCCGTAATGAGCTTTATAATCCCGCTGATTCAATTTTGAAGTGCTTTTCCCACAATACTTGCAAGTCACGAAACCATGATAAGGTATATCTTCATGTTGGTTGATTGAGATCTTGTTGGCATTCACAGCGGATGAAAGCCCTAGGTTTACCTCAACAATATCTACATTTTTAACATATTCAATGCCAAAAGGAATTTCTTTCATTCCCCAGGCTCCCTGGAAAGAATGGGTATCAAACTTTAGGTGCCTTGAAATACGATAAAGGTTGGAATCACGGTCATCGCTACTGTCGTCTAAAGTTGATTTATCCCTGAAATTAACCGATTTAACACCGTTGATTTTTACAAAAACATGTTGATTTTTATCTGATGCCCACGATGCATCTCCGCACTTTGGACAATGGGGCTCGGTTGAAGTTACTTTATCAGCGATATGGTCGCAATTAGAACAGAACCTCTTTACAAGCAACGTCCCAGCATCCTTCCAATCAAAGATATTTAATCCGGAAATTGCAAATTTGAATCCTTGTGAATAGAAATAATTATCGGGGGCAAATTCCCTGAGAGCAGATTTCGATGACCTTACAATTTCAAACTGCTTGTCCGTTGGAATATTTTCACTTGCCTTTGCCTTGGTCGACATGACCCGTGCATTTAAGGTTACACCAGTTTCGGGGAAGGCATAATTGGGCAACAATCCTATATTGGTCAGATGCTCAAGTAGCGATCGCTTATCCAATAAGCGCTTCATGCCCCAAAGAGCCTTTTTCTCTGCTTCCAGCAATCTTCTTTCTTCGTCATTGGGAAGGGTCTTGATTGCCTTATCTATTCCCTTTATGGTTTCTTGAATGTGACGATATTCCTCTTTTAATTTTGCGAAAACCCCTCTAAAACCGAGGTAAAATTCCTCCTCTAAAAGATATGCTTTAAGATTGTCCAAGGGTTTTGAATCCTCCAAATCGGGTCTGTAAAAATCTGAAAACGCTGTTAGTAAAATATGCTCCTTCGATTTAATATAAGAGACAACCCGATTGGCAAAGAAATCAGGAGCTGAAAGATTCGCGTTGGATAGCTGAAGCAATAAGATTACCCCTGGAATACTGTTGTTTTTGGGATCTGCTTTGGCCCAACAATCCAGACAATAGGCAAAAAAATGCCGGTATAGAATGTCTTTTGCTTCCAGATAACATCCTGGAGTTGCTATTTCTCCCTCCATCAGGTCCTTCGGCTCTTCGTAATAGAACAAATCATGTGCCTTCCCTTGTGCGAAATTAGTGATCAGCGCTGAGCCTGAAGAACGCCCGGCCCGACCAACTCTTTGCAAAAAATTCGACGTAAGTGGCGGAATCGAATTGTTTATTGCCGAATTCAGTGTGCCAATATCGATACCCATCTCCAAGGTGGATGTAGCAACAATAGTATTGAGAGAATTAAATCTGGGTCTTTCCTTAAAGTCAATCTCTTTGGTTTCGCGGTCTCTTCTTTCCAATAAACCGGTATGTTCCGTTGCGTAAATCCTTGGCGACTGATTCCGGTTATAGACCAACTGATAATAATTTGGCTTAGACTGGTCAATCTGGCTATAGGTACCCGGGCAGGTATAATCCAGACATTTGGAATGGAGAGAAATATCGTCAGACTGCGCCACGAACAATTTAGATCCGCACTCATTGCAAATATGGGTGGAAACTTTGTTTTCTACCAGGATCATGGAAGGTTCAATGGCAAAATTTTCATGCTCGCCCGATCCTTTTCGATTCATGATGCCAAGGGAATCAAACGCTTCAATCAATTTGGCATAAAAGTCATTGACCAAAGCATGATAGGAAGATGCCATCGGAAATGATTTGATGTAATAGCTCCTGTACCAGTTATTGGTATTGGTAAAAGTGGAGTCTAACAGTCCCCTTCCGTGAGGCTGAGTGGTTAATAATCTTGGAAACCTCGATCTCGTACCAAACATTTTATTCAAAAAGTGACGGTTGTCTCTCATCCAGTTTAAATCCCATAGTTGCAGCGATTCGTTTCTGAATTTGCCCAGATATTCATGATCTATTCCTCCTCTTGTTCTTACCCTGTGTAAAATCCCATTCAAAAACGGGAGTAATTCTTCCTCCTGAATGACAGAGAGACCATTTCCCTCAAGCCAGTCTTTCATAGTCGGAAATACAGCCTTCAATTTTTCCAGGTCAAATTTCACTGCTGAAGCACCCGATTTTTCAAGCGTACGGCCAATCGTGGCATTGTACCCAAATTCAGAAAGGATTTCCCAATTCATCCTGCAGTCGAATTCACTTTTAAAAGCAGGGATGAATTTCTTGGCAGCATCACGGTAGTCGCTGTCAATGTCAACCTTACCATGATAATCGGCAGGGAAGAACCGGTAATAATAGGCTTCTTCCTGGTTCTGGCCAGTCGAATCTGAATTTACTTTCCAATAATCGGTAAACTGCTTTTGTAAATCATCAATTTTAATGGTTTGAATACTTTGATTGATCACCTTTTGCAAGGATGCCCTGAACGTGAACCTGTAATTTCGCGCCTCTACAAATCCTGCCTGATGGGCTGCATCTTGCACACTGTTGGTGAAAGCAAGGATTTTCCGCTCCTTCTCAGGCCTGGGATCAAGGTCGGATGCCAAAATCTGGCTCACTGTAATGGAAGATAAGGTGGCCACTCGGGTGCCGATAATCCCGATAGCATTTTCAGCATTACATTCCGGACAAACATGGCGTGCCCTGGTATCTTTCAGTTTTCTAACAGCAGTGATTTTCAGTGTCTGATCACTCTTATTTTCATGCAGGCTTAAATCAACAACATGGATGTAATCATTGATCTGGTTGTTGGGTTCATATTCATCTATGTGTCTATGATTTAAAGTGTTGACAAAATAAATGTTTTTGTGGTTGCTAAAGAAGTATTCGTACACCTGTTTGGGGTCGGAGAAAAAATGGTTCTTGTTATCATCTTTCACACCAAGCCAACCGCTCGCTCCACACTCCCTGCAATAGTAGGAAGGCAAAGCTTTCGGCTCATATTTGTCGCCAACTTTGTCTTTCCAGGTAAATTTGGGTTCTTCGTTGATCTCTCTTAATACCCCGCTCAATTCCCTTATCCACAATTGGATTTGCATAAAAAGGAATGGGAATTTTTTGCCTGTGCCTATCCGCGCTTCACTGATCAATGCGAGTAAAGAGTTGATCACCTCTTCGCGGGGATTCAGCTCATTGCGGTCGTCCCATTCGGGCAACCGTCTGAAATCCGGATTGATATCAGCCAGATGATTCAGTAGCACCTCCAGGTGGACGATCTCCTTGTTGGTGATCGAAACTAAATCTCTCACCAATTGCAATTTTTTCAGTTCTTCCCCCAATAAAACAACATCCGTAAGCTCAGGTATTTGCCATAATCTTTTCTGACGCGTAATGTAATCGGCATATGTCTCATTTTCGCGCAACCGGCTTTCCTGCAGGCCAATTTGCCTGGGAATATATTTCTCCAGTTCCCGATCCGATTCGAAAAAATCATTTACCTCCATTCGATTTTCGGTGATGATCGCATCCTTTTCAAAGGTTTCACCGAATACCCTTTCGGCATATTCTGTCAGCAATTTAACCGAATCTTCACCGGAACCGATTGTTGCCGAAGTTCCCACGGCGCAAACCTGTCCTCTTTGAACCTCCAATTTCAATTTCAACCGGCGGATAAGGTTGGCCACATCCGTTCCCTGGGCGCCATCGTAGGTGTGCAATTCATCCAACACAAGGAATTGAAGCAAAGATGAATCTACCAGGTTGTAACTCCACAGATTATGGAACTGATTGCGCAACAATGCATAATCCAGCATTTTAAAATTGGTCAGTAAAATATCCGGTGGATTTTCCAGGATTGTATTTCTGTTTTCAATAATGTTACCGGCACCCATGGTATCCGGAAATTTCTTTTTGTCTTTTCCTTCACCAATAAACAGACCCGCTGATACTTTGCCCTTTAATCTCTTATCGCTCCATATAGTTTCGGCCAATCTTTTGGCCTGGTCGGTTGCCAGAGCATTCATTGGGTAGAGAATGATCACCTTGATCCCTTTTCTGTCTATATTTTTATAGCAATAGTCCAGAATAGGGTACAAGAAACATTCCGTTTTACCCGAAGAGGTACCTGTAGTCACTAACGTGGATTGTGGTTGATGACCATCCTGCGTGGTTAACCTGAGAAAAGCCTTGTATTGATGGTCGTAAGGGGGAAAATTCATGGCAATTTCCAGCGGGATAGCCTGATTTTCCTTCGCTTTAACAAATGGCAATTTCAGCGAAACATATGGTCCTTTGAAGATTCCCTCTTCCGGATTTGTAACGAACTGATAGAATGCCTTGTGGACAGCCTTATCCTTGAAGCTAAAGGTTGCTTTCAGATATTCTAAAATAGAGTGCTTTACTTCGTAGGCTTGCTGGAGAGGTAGCATAGTTTCAACTTAAAGGCTGTTTATACGATTCTTTAATTCGTTTATTCTTTCTATTAGTTTGTCAAATGGCAGGGAGGGATTATGAAACATGCTTTGTTGCATCTCTCTATAATCTTTTTCCCAGTCCCCAATGATTGAATTTGGAGGTATGGGATTAATTTTATCCGGGGCATGGTTCGCATAGTCAATTCCCTTCACGGGAGTTAATTTCTTACGGTGGTCAACAATGGTATTGTACAGCTCCATATCCTTTAGAGCTGATGCTGCAAATTCAGTGTCCATTAATTTTTCCAAATCGTATAGGTGACGACTCTTTCTTTCGGTCTTTATTTGTTCAACAGGTCGCTGAAATTCCTCGTGAAGCAGGAATATCTTCTCCAAAAATGTTCTTTGCGGATTAACAGTTGGAATAGTAATCGATTCATCCGCAAACGGGCGACCTACAAAATGATCTCCTACCATGGATGAAAAATTTCTATTTGAGAATGGCTCCATCAGAGATCGGCTGCCAACTTCAATCAAAACTCTGGGCTGTATATAGGGTATCGGTTCTGTTACCGTTGGGTAATAAATTTCAATGATCAATGGATCCTGATCATCGGCTGTAATTTCTCCTAGTTGAATTTTTAAAGCAAGACCAGCAGCAATAAATTTTGCCTTTATTTCTGGAAGATATTGCTCGGCAATAAACTTGAAAGAAAGTCTGCGCAATCTGGAAACCTGGGAACCATTCATTTCATGATCCGGCCTATTAATGCCTAAAAACGTTCTATCCAAAGCCAGATCGATGTCCTCAGAAAAGCGATCAATTAGTCCCCATGCTTTGCTTAATGAAGTCCCACCTTTAAAAACAGTATGGGGCGCAATGGATGTATCAAACACCAAGTCCAGTGTTCTTACTACCCACCAGTCCTTTTCGACTGCAGCAGGTGGTACATTCTGTTCGGCAGAAACTTCATTGAAGATACCCCGCTTATCAGCATCCGATAATCCTTTCCATATCTCTATGACTCTATTGTTCATTCTTGTAAGGGATTTAATGCCTTTCTCATGATTTTTCTAATCCACTCCGGTGCTATAGATAAGTCATTCTTTATGTTCTTGTGGCTTTCATTTTTCAAAAGTTCCAATATTTTCCTCTCCTCATGTGGTTCAACTTTACCGTCACCGATTGCCTTTAAAGCCTGTATTGCAAGGCTACTGATCGGACCAATTGCTGCCAGGTTCCGGGGGCTTGTTTTCTTAAACAGAATATTCCTTTTGCCCACTTGCACTTTACGTGATGCACCATCTGTAAGGTAAACCGCATTCATGGGTACCTGTGTTGAAAGCCCAAGGCGATTAAGGGCATAAATACCAGTGGGCACAATACGGGCGGCATCTCTTTCTGCTATTGCTTTGGCAATTTCTTCCAGTGATGGAGTCAGGCTTCCTAACAGTTTACTTTGCTTTGGATACAGGTAAATGCCAAATGCCAAACGCCTTAAATAGCTCTGCTGCGCTAATCTCAACAGTACTTTCTTTACTACTTCAGCACCTCCCATATCAGAAAAGTCAGAGGGAAATATGATTGCCCCCTTGCCTCCTTTTTTAATGCGGCTTTCAATTTGTTTATGGATTGATAAATCAGCCATTTTTGTCCTTTTTTATGTCCCAAATATTGCAATTATCAGGGACAAATATAATTCAATTAAATTTACAAAATATCTGTTTGATGCCTGATTTATTCCGCCAAGGGGTATCGGCTAAAATAAAATTATTAAATAATTGATATCTAATTCAATAAATCACTAATTAGAACTATTCATGTCGCAAATATAGTAAGTATTTGCGACGAAGCTATTGTGATTATTGTCCCAAATATAGCCAATATTTGGGACATCTTTTTGTTAACAGTTTGCAGATATAAACCATTTTGAAAATTGCCTGCTATTAACTATTTTCCCCAAACACCCTTCCAGGCCACCCTGTAATCCACCACCCGGTCACATTTATCGAATGAGAGTGGTAGGTCATTTTTTTGACCTGGTAGAGTTCGTTTTTGGTGATCGTGTTTTTTATAAGCACTATTGTTTTCATTCTTTCTTTGGCAAAAATGGCTTAACTTCATTATCAATGAATTGGTTCGGCCTCCAGCCTGCCGTTAACTTAGGCAACAAATAATTGTCTGAAGCAGATGATACCAATGTGTTGTAATCGGTAAATAACAATGCACAGTTTTCGGTAAATAAGAATACACAGAATTTGGCAACAATGGTGCACAGTTTTCTTTTCATTTGGGCATGCCCAAATGAAAAGAAAGTCAACTTTGCCGGGGTACTAAAACCCGGTAATTATGAACCAATATCTTAATAAGTTGATCATGTACCATGAAATTCACAAAATGAACCGAGACGGGTTCTCAAAATCAAAAATTAGCCTGTATCTGGTTATCAACCGACGCACGGTTAACCGCTTTTTATCGATGGATGAATTGCAATTTGAAGCGTTTCTTGAGTCGCTATCCCAACGAAGTAAGGAGTTATCCTTCTACGAGGATTGGGTAAAAGGCAAACTGGAACTGTACCAGGAAACCTCTGCCGCTCAAATGCACGACTGGCTATTGGAACATTTTCCGG
>CAIRSO010000098.1 GCA_903881215.1 uncultured Bacteroidia bacterium | reverse complement strand
CTTGTAGATCCTTCAATTTCAGTCGCATTAGGATAATTCAATTTTACTACCTTGCGATGTCTTTCTAGTTCGCGCACAATGCGTCTTCCAGTTGGACTTTCAACGTTTACATATTCCGGAGCATACCCACCCACTTTCGAATAGAAAACTTTCAGTTTCAAACTGAAAGTTGATCATTCAAAACCACGTTTTTCATGTCCGTTTGCCCTAAAAATAGGCTTCAAACAGGATGAAAAGACTACAAACTGAAACAAAACTACCCAAATTCCGGAGCATACCCGTTCAAGTGTACCTTTTTCCGGAGCATACCCGTTCACCCTATTTTCGGTGGGCGAAAAATATCCTTTTTCCGGAGCATGTCCGTTCACTTTTGGAAATTAGTTGTTTTGTTATCAGCACTTTCCGGAGCATACCCGTTCACGGATTACCACTTTTCATTTTCCGGAGCATATCCGTTCACTCGCACGTTCAATCGTACCTTTGTGGTTTTATAATTTATCAACAAAACAAAGGTAATATGGCAGGAAAACCAGCAAGTATGAGTAGAATAAAACAAGTTCTCCAATTGAGCGAGAACGGAGTGTCGAACCGTCAAATAGCCAAGGACTTGGATATAAACAAAGAGACGGTCAATAATTATGTTCGGTTCTTTGGGAATGATCCATTGTCGCTCAAAGAGGTATTGAAAATGGAAGATCCAGAGCTAGAAGCACGCTTCAGGGCTGGAAATCCTGCATATACCGATTACCGGCATCAAACGTTTTTGGATGAGTTGCCAGGTTTTAAGACCTCGTTAAGGCATAAACATGTAACGCGTTTTTTGGTGTGGCAGGACTACATTTCCAAGCACCCTGATGGTTATCGCAAGTCTCAGTTTTTCCATCACTTAAAACAACAATTAGAAGCCTCTACGCCCACTACAGTGTTGAGTGACACCTACGTTCCCGGTGAAAAATTATATGTCGATTTTGCAGGCGACACATTGGAATATGTAAATACAGAAACAGGTGAAATAATTAAAGTACAGGTGTTTGTGGCATGTTTACCATACACGGACTATGCCTTTGCGCTGTGTATTCCCTCGCAACGGGTGGAGGATTTTCTATATGCCATTTCTAAGTGCATGGAAGCCATAGGTGGTGTACCTAAAATTTTGGTGACAGACAACCTTAAATCGGCTGTAATAAAGGCGGATAGGTATGAACCAAAGTTGAACAAAGCGTTGGAAGATATGGGCAATCATTATCGTTTTGTAACTATTCCTTGTCGCCCTTATTCTCCTACACACAAGGCATTGGTAGAGAATCAAGTGAAAATTATTTACATACGCGTATATGCCAAACTTCGCAATACCACCTTTTATTCACTAGAAGATTTAAATGAAGCCGTATCGCAAAAAATGCTGGAGCATAATCAGACTCGCATGCAACAACGCCCTTATAGTCGTGAAGAACAATTCTTTGCGGTTGAAAAGAATACGCTGTCCCCTTTGCCCGAACAGCTTTATGAGATGAAACTTACGTGCGATTTGCAGGTTCGCAACGATGGATTCGTTTATTTGGCGCGCGACAAGCACTATTACTCGGTTCCATTTGTCCACATTGGAAAATGCAGCCATGTTATTTACACGCGCACATTGGTCAAAGTATTTGTAAACAATGAATTAGTGGCTACTCATGAACGCCGCTTAGGCTTTGGGCATACACACAAAAAAGAACATCTGGCATCCAATTCCAATGCCATTTTGAGCCGTTCGCCCGAGTATTATCAAGAAAAAGCGGATAGACATAGTACTGTATTTAAGCAGCTTGTGGTGGATATGTTTCTGGATTTGGAACAACGTCAGATTCCTCCCGAGTTTAAATACAAAACCTGTGATTATATGCTTTCGATAGGAAGAAAAACGCCAATAGCCGATTTTGAGCAAGCCTGCCGGATAGCTATCCAAAACAGGTCGTACTCGGGCAAGTTTTTACAAAATGTAATCAGCAATCTCAGTGTGGTTAAATCACAAAGTGAAAGCGAAAACCGCATTAATCCAGAGCCAACTAATCATGAAAATATGCGAGGAAACTCATATTATGAATAACCATTTTTAAAAAGAACAATAAAAAAAACAATGTATGCAAGAAATTGAAAAATCGCTTCACAGGCTGAAGCTTCCAGGGATGACCCGATTGCTGGACATCTCTTTGCGAGACCCGCAGAGCCGACAAACTCTCGCTCCGTGATGGACTGCAACTTATGTTGCAAACCGAACAAGACACCCGAAAAACAAACCGTATTGCTCGGCTGCTCAAAGAAGCCACGTTTCCATATCCAGCTTCCTTTGAGGAGCTGGATTATGATACCGCCAGAGGTGTTGATGCAACGACAGTGGCGCAGTTGGGTACGTGTGAATTTGTGCGCAATGGGCAAACCATAGTGATTAACGGACCTACCGGAACAGGCAAAACCTATTTGGCTGTTGCCCTGGGTGATAGGGCATGCAGATTGGGATTTAATGTTGTGTTTTTCAATATGCAAAAGTTATTGGACAAAATTAAACTCGAAAGGTTGCAAGGACAGGAAATACGATTTATGGAAAAACTATCACGGGTTGACATGTTAATCATAGATGACTTTGGCATGAAAGTATTAGAAGGACAACAACAAAACGACTTTCAACAAATTGTTGATGACAGATATCGAAAAAAAGCATTGATAATAACCAGTCAACTACCAGTCAATGACTGGTATGCTGTTATTGGAAATGAGCTGATTGCGGAATCATGTTTGGATAGAATCGTTCATAAATCGATACGTTTTCAATTAAAAGGAGAAAGTCTAAGAAAAAAGTATTAATTTTACATCTGCCTAATCGTTTTTGAACAAATAGTGAACGGACATCACCGGAAAACGTGAACGGATATGCACCGGAATATGTAGAACCAATATTTATAATTATTTTTTGATTATCTTTGCTGACAATTTTTATACAAAATGAAATGAGAATCAATAGAAAATGAATGAAAATTCTAATTACATTTGTGTGCTTCTCCTTTTGTGTCACATTTTTACGCTCGAAACGTATGAGTATCATGCGACTAAAGGCAAACATTAGATAGAACACATTTGAGCTGAGTTTAAAAGCGTTGCCCAAAAAGTTTATGACAACTAGTTTTAAGTATTGACTTACATTTGTTTCGTATAGACTCGAATAAAAATATGCCCGCGCTGGTCGAACGTACACACGTGTTTTTAAGCTTGAGCATAATGATCGAGCAATAGATTATGTTAAATATGGAGTTGAGCTAAATGTAACGGTACATGTATT
>CAIRSO010000097.1 GCA_903881215.1 uncultured Bacteroidia bacterium | reverse complement strand
TGTAACTACCGTTTGAAAACTGCACAGCATTTCGGTTGAAAACTGCACAGCTTATCAAATAATTTTAACTTGCCTTTCACACAAACAAGGCACCAAAAATGATAAGCATGGTAGACAAACAAAAAATTATTCAGTACTGGCATGTCGAGAAAAAATCGGAGGTTGAAATTGCCGGGATTCTCGGAATAAGCCGCAACACGGTTCGACGGTATATTAAGTCGTTTCGACGTGCCTTAGATCAGAGTCAGGCGACCGGACTGCCAGCTCCGGTCCTCTCGGATTTTCTGCTAACAATCCCGAAGTACAACGCTACTAACCGGGGCAAAAGAAAATTGAATGCAGAGATCACAGATGCAATTAACGGATATCTTCAGGAAAATGCAGAGAAGTGCCGGACCGGTAAGGGCAAACAGATCCTAAAGAACATTGATATTTGGGAGCTGTTACAGAACTCAGGACAGGACATCGGGTATACAGTTGTTTGTGATTATATACTTCAAAAGAGGTCTGGCAATCATGAAGCTTTTATCCGTCAGGAGTATGTGCCGGGTGAAAATTGCGAGTTTGACTGGTGTGATATTAAACTGACCATAGGCGGAGCCGAAAGAAGGCTGTATATGGCTGTGTTCACCATGTGCAAGAGCAATTACCGCTTCGGGATGATCTTCCATCGTCAGGATACGCTGGCCTTTATGGAAGCACACATTGCCTTCTTTGATGCCATTGGTGGAGTTCCACTGAGGATGAACTACGATAATATGCGCGTTGCCATCGCAGAGTTTGTAGGTCTTCACGAAAAGAAAGCTACGGTTGCTTTGTTACAGCTGTCGACATTTTACGGTTTTTCATATCGGTTTTGCAATATTTTTTGTGGACACGAAAAGGGCCATGTAGAACGGAGTGTCGAGTATCTCCGCCGCAAAGCCTTTGCCAGAAAAGACATGTTTGATACGATCATCTCAGCGCAAAACTATCTGGATACTGTATGCAATGATTTAAACAACAAGAGGCTCACCGGCAGTACATTCACTATTGGTGAATTGATGGCAGAAGAAAAAGACCTTTTGCTGCCGCATCCCGGACGCATGGAGTGCTTTCTTCTTCAACAGGCTAGCATCGACAAGTATTCTACCTTTACGCTGTGGACAAACCATTACTCGGTTCCTGATTACCTGGTTGGACAGAAGGTTGATATTAAAATTTATGCAAATCAGTTGAAAATCTACCACCAGGAGAAAGTTCTTTTCACGCATGAGCGTGATTACGGGACCTCACGATGGATCATAAAGTTAGAACACTACTTGCGCACCCTGGAAAGGAAACCCGGCGCCCTTCATGGTTCAGCAGCCCTTAAACAAGCTCCCTGGCAAGTAAGGCTTATCTACGAGTCGGTTTTCAGAGAGAATGCACGGGATTTTGTCGAGATCCTCCAGTACTGCAAAACACACAACATCTCCTATGAACGCTTGTGGAGAGTCTACGAGCAATTACTGGTCAAATGTCCTTCTGATATTAGTGCAGACAAGTTCAAAGCATTGTTGGGTAATAATCCTCACGAGTCGGTTATCACCTATCCTGATACAGAAATCACCCGACATGCCATGGACCTTTTGACCGAGATTAACGAGATACTTCATACAAATTAGCTATGGAAAAAAATCTCGAACAGGACATAATTGTCTATACCAAGGAACTCCGGCTTCCCACCTTCCGCAGGAACTACGAAACCGCTGCCATCGAGGCTGCCCGCGAGAGACTCTCTTTTGAGAAATACCTTCATGGTTTAATGTTGTTGGAGTGTGAATCACGATCCGAAAACCGCAAAAAAGCCCAGATCCGTCAGGCAGGCTTTCCTCAGCTGAAGTACCTGCAAGATCTGTCTCGTGAGGATCTCCCCAAAGAAGCTCAAGAACGCTTGCCTGTGCTTGAGCGACTTGAATTTATTGGCACCGGACGTAATCTGATATTGGCCGGTAATCCGGGAACAGGCAAAACCCATTTAGCAATAGGACTGGGTATCAAAGCCTGCTCTGAGGGCTTCCGCGTTTTGTTTACCACTGTCCCACGAATGCTGACCCAAATCCGGGAAAGTCGCTCAAAAAAAGCACTGACGCAGCTTGAACATCGTTTTGAAAAATTTGACCTGGTAATCTGTGATGAGTTCGGATATATCTCCTACGACAAGGAAGGTGCTGAACTATTGTTTAATCACCTTTCTTTAAGAGCTGGCAGCAAATCCACAATTATTACAACAAACCTCTCCTTTGATCGATGGCCTGAGATTTTTGGAGACCCTACGCTCACTGCTGCGATGGTTGACAGGCTGACCCATCGGGCATATTTAATCAACATGAATGGCAAATCATATCGAGCTAAGGAGACAAGAAAATGGAACGAACAATGACAAGCAATAGGCACAGGATTGGATTGCTCTTTTGCCGGGGAAGAGCTGCTTCGGCCTCCGGCCTCATCTTCTCTTCCCCGGCAAAAGTTAACTTGCGTAGATCAAAGGAAAAGGTATTTTTACATCACACAGCTGTTCACTTTTCAACCGGTGGACCTGTGCAATTTTCACCCGGTATTTACACATGGTATCGTTGGCTGTATATAGGTATAGACCATCACCAATTTGTGCGTTCCAGTTTTCTTTCCGTGAAACTAAATCGCTTGACCCATCAACTATTAATTGATATAATGGTGCCGAATCAATTTCATATATCAATTTTGTAACTTCTACGAACATTCCGGTCCAGGAATAAACCTTGTATTGTGTGCCTAAAAATGTGAATGAATTAATTGTCTTTCCTTTAAATATAAAGTCCTCATCCAGAGTGTGCATTTCAGGAAACTGAACAACTGGTTCAAAGTTTGTTACAGGATATTTCCATAAGTCTTTTGCAAGTATCCATAATTCATTGCGACGTACTAGTAGTTCTTCTTCCCCCCATTTTTCACATCTAGAAACATAATTGTTTAGACGTAGATTGCTGTCTTTGAATCCGTCCTTAATATCCCGCTTTTCGATAAAAGGGCGATTTTTGTATTTACTGTTGTATCCTGTTAAAGTAAGATTTGCTATAGAGTTCAGCCAGTCGTTATAAATACGTTCATGTTCCGGTCCCAAATCTCTTTTCCACTGATCGGTAAGTGTCTGTGGCATTATGTGCTCAACCGAAAATACACCTTCTGCCATTGCCTTAATAACCTCCACCTTTTCTTTACTATCTCTGTTTTCAAGGCGATTAAACAAATACATTTTGTTTTTCGAGTTCATTGAATAAATATTCCGTGTCAATAAAGATTGCTTGAACTCGATATCCGCTGGATATTGCGCAGATCCTTTTTTGTTTAATAAAATAAAAATAAGTACATCAGAATAACCGTCATTCTCGGATTTTAATTTCAGGACATCTTTGTGAAGGGTACAGAATATTTTATTTAGTGCATTGGTACCATAACTACACACCAACCTGCGAAAAATAAAGGATTCGATGGTAGATAGTATCTTTAAGTATGTCTCATCCTGTTCACTTTTTTCTTCTGCATATTTGAAAAACGCCATCAAAAATGAATTGATGATGCTCATATCCATTTGTGCCAATCGTTTAAGGATAGAACAAACCTTGGGATTGTATTTGGTTGCTTGTGTAAACTCCTGATTTATTCTTGCATAGGTTTCCATTTCTGACAAAACTTCAGAT
>CAIRSO010000096.1 GCA_903881215.1 uncultured Bacteroidia bacterium | reverse complement strand
AAGATCGGAATGGATGAACCGCAGGAAGACGAATATGCAATCTACAGGATAACGCCGTACTCTCCACTGGAAAAATTGGTTTTTCAGACCAACGGCCTCTATTTTCTGAATCACCAAACAAAATTCCTGCCATCTGCAGATGAACTGCCTGAATGGACAAGGAATTACACTGATTTTTTTCGGAAACTCAACTTTCTGCATCATAAACGAATAGTTTCCAAGAACCCATTCAACTCTTTCAGAATCAACCTTCTGCTTGAATTATTTCCAAATGCCCGATTTATTCATATCCACCGGAATCCCTTTCATGTGGTGCCATCAACCATTCACATGTGGGAAATCCTGAGCCGTCAAAATACTTTGACAAAACACATGGTCCGGCCAACCGTTGGAGAAGTGGCCTCCTTTCTTGATTTGCTGTTAACAACTATTGAGAAATTTAAACAAAAACTTCCCGTTGGAACAATCATCGATATCCGGTATGAAGATCTTGAAAATGATCCTGTCAGGAATATCTCCAGGTTATATGATGCGTTGAATCTTCCCTTTGTCAATAGTTTCGAAAACAATATCACGAATTTTATCGCTGAAGTGAAGCACTACAAAAAAAATGAATTCAGGCTCAGTGAAGCCGAACAGGATTTTATCGGGAAGCAATTGTCCGGGTACATGAAAAATATGAAGTATGAGTAACCACTTAGTTCACAATATTATGGGTAATAATTTTTTTCCGGAAATAGAAAAGTCTTCTCAAGAGGACATTTCCCGTTATCAAAATGAACGTTTAACGCTAGCGCTTGATTATTTAAATTCTCATTCCCCCTTTTATCACGAACTCTTTCAAAAGCAAAGGATCAATGTTGGTGATATCAAATCTGTGGCTGATCTGGTTCATTTTCCGGTGACCACCAAAAACGACCTGCACCAAAGAAACGATGATTTTCTATGTGTGCCCAGAAATAAAATTATCGACTATATCACCACTTCAGGAACCCTGGGCGATCCGGTAACCTTTGCAATGACCGATAAGGACCTTGAAAGATTGGCCTACAACGAAGCAATATCATTTACCTGTGCGGGAGGTTCAACCTCGAGCATTTACCAGCTGATGACGACCATGGACCGGAGGTTTATGGCCGGACTGGCCTATTTCATGGGAATCCGGATGTTAGGCGCCGGTGTCGTCCGGGTGGGGAATGGAATCCCGGAGCTGCAATGGGATACCATTAAACGGATAAAACCTGATACCATAATCGCCGTTCCTTCTTTTATCCTCAAAATCATTGAATATGCTGAGCAGCGGGGCATTGATTACTGCAACAGCAGCATTAAGAACGCCGTTTGCATCGGGGAACCCCTTCGGCATACCGATTTCACATTCAACACACTGGGTCGTCGCATCCGTGAAAAATGGCCCATTAATTTATTTTCCACTTATGCGTCAACGGAAATGGGGACAAGTTTTACCGAATGCCGGGAAGGAATCGGAGGCCATCATCATCCGGAATTAATCATTGTTGAATTTCTTGATGACAACGACCAACCTGTTCAGGAAGATGAATTGGGTGAAGTGACCATCACGACCTTGGGAGTTGAAGGAATGCCACTTCTCAGATTCAAGACCGGAGATATTTGTTACCATTATACAACACCCTGTAAATGTGGTCGTAATACGCAAAGGTTGGGGCCGTT